>CAZWCL010000035.1:0-13491 GCA_964632265.1 uncultured Hyphomicrobiaceae bacterium
AAGCTTGCCTGCCTGCACCTGAATTTCACGCGCCGCCGAAGCGTCGCCGTGCCGAAGGGTAACGTAGTAGCGCCCTGCCGGAAGAACGAACTTGCCTCGCCAAGTGGTCCCGTACGCGACGTGTTTGCGCTTGTCGTCTTCGTCCAATTCTGCATGATACACGTCCCAGCGCACGTTCTTCTTCAGCGTCGGGCTGTCTTTCGCCAGGGAGCCGGTCAATCTGAGTTGGCCTGCGTTCAGGATGAAATGGTGTCCCCAGGCCTGGTCCGGACGGACGATGATCTTGCGTGAGGCAGTTGCGTCGCCGTAACGCGCGGTCACAAAATATTGGCCATCCTTGAGCTTGAAACGCGCGATCGGATCGGTGCTGTACGCTACGTGTTTCCGCTTTCCATCGGCATCCTTTCGCGCGAGATAAACATCCCACCGTACGCCGCGCTCAATGGGTTCGGCGCCGCTCGCCAACAGGGCACGAAACTTATTGTCCGGCGGTGGCGGGGGCTGCCGAGCCCGTTCCAGTCGAGCTACAGATGATAATGCCGGTGCTGCTTTAGCCGCTTTGGTTTGACGCAATTCATTGAGCTTGGCTGCCGCGAAACTGGCGTAAACACTCTTTGGAAATTGCGAGATGAAAGCTTTCAGGACAGCTTGACTGGTCGTTGATTGAATAGTCGACCACGCCTGGGCTGCTTGGCTGGCCGGAGGGAGGGTGGTTTCGCTCTCAGGTTGAGACGTGGCTGATTGTGCGAAATAGAAATCGCCAAAAATCGATGACGACTCCCATGGCACCTGCGCACCGTCTGTCTGTTTGAAGACATCATTGCGTACGCGTTTGAACATATCTTCAATTTTCAAATTCGGCGTCTCAATGGCCTGCGCCAGGCTCTCAGAGTAAGGACTGTTAGAGCCGCGACCATCGGCGGCCACCATGCCGGGCGCCGTAGAGAATGCAACCAAGGAGCCAATGGGTGCATCCATCCGCGCCAGCCCCCGGGCGGCGGAACGAAAAGCGGAACGATAGGGATTATTCCGACAAGCGTCGAGAATGATGATGTTGAGTTTGTTGCCGACAAGCGCAATGGAACGCATGAGTATCGATGCGTTTATTGCCTCCACTTCAACATCTGCTTCCTTTCTTATCCGGGCATCAACGGGCAGGATGTAATTCTGTCCGTTCACCTGAACGCCGTGGCCCGCATAGAAGATCAGCCCCACAGCGTCGGCGCCGAAGCTCTGAAGGCGGGACGTGTAGTCCGCAAATGTGCGGCGCATTTCGTGTTGGCTTAGATTTGCGCGCTCTATCACATCAAAGCCGGTGAGGCGTAGCTTGGCGGCGATCAGGCGGGCGTCATTTTCCGGGTTGGCCAGAGAGGAAGTGTGCTCGTAATTCGAGTTGCCGATCACAAGAGCAACACGACCCTTGGCGGATGCCACAGGCGCCCCACTGAGGGCGATGCTCAAGAGAGCAATCAAGTACAGAACGCCTCGACGAAGATTTCTTGCGATCAGGAGCTGGGACCTGTGCATGCAGTCCTCCCATGAGAAACACACGTCTCGACAACTGTTGCGCAAATTGTGATGCGGTCGCAATCGTGATCGGCGATGCTTGAACATGTTTATCTGATGTTGCGGCCTGTTCGAGACATGGCACTGGCAACGTAAGCGGCGGCGTCCCATCAACGGTTGTTGTGCTCGTTTGTCCGGCTGTATAACGTGGCAGTCGATGAATCGAGGCGGAACGCGCGTCCCGCCAACCTTAGCTAAGGCGCATATCGAAAGGTTTGCTGGTATGAATTTGCCGGAGGCGGGTCTTATTGCCGTTGTAAAACGCGACTGCGAAACCTGCGTGATGATGGAGCCTGTGCTTGCTGAGCTCGCCAAGGCCGGGGCGCTCACCGTGTACACCCAGGATGACCCGGCTTTCCCCGCGAGCGTGCCACACGATTTCGACGGATCGCTTGACGTCTCGCATGCTTTGAAGATCGAGGTCGTGCCAACTCTGCTCCGCCGCGAGGGGGGCCGCGAGATCGACCGCACTTTTGGGTGGCACAAAGAGGAATGGCGAAACCTGACGGGCGTCGAGGCACTGGGCGAGGATTTGCCAGACCGGCGTCCTGGATGTGGTTCCAAGAATATCGAACCCGGCATCATCGAAGACCTGCTTGTGCGTCATGGCGAAACAGGACTGCAAAGCCGCCGGATAGAATTCGGCGCTCAGGAAGACGGGATCGAGGCGCTTTTCGACCGCGGCTGGTCTGACGGCCTACCCGTTGTGCCCCCGACCGAGTCGCGCGTGTTGCGCATGCTTGGAGGTACCAATCGCGATCCCCAAGAAGTGATCGGGCAGATGCCGAGTGATCTTGCCGACTGTACGGTTGAGAAAATCGCCATCAACGCCGTCATGGCCGGCTGTAAACCTGAGTACCTGCCGGTCGTGATTGCGGCGGTCGAGGCGGTGTTGGAGGAGCCGTTCACCATGCACGGCGTACTCGCCACGACGATGTTTGTCGGACCGGTCGTTATTGTAAATGGCCCGATCCGGCGATCGATCGGCATGAACGCGAAGGGCAACGCGCTTGGACAGGGTTTTCGCGCGAACAACACGATCGGGCGAGCATTGCAACTGGTTATTAGAAATGTTGGTGGGGGGCGGCCCCAGGAAGTCGACCGGGCGACGCTCGGCAATCCCGGTAAGCTCAGCTATTGCATCGCGGAAGATGAAGAGGATTCTTGTTGGGAATCGTTAGCTTGCGAACGCGGCATTGCCGAGGGCCGGAACGCTGTCACTGTCTTCGCCGGCTTCGGGCTGCAAGGTATTGTCGATCAGAAATCCCGTACCCCCGAAAGCCTAGCCCAATCGTTCGCCGAGTGTCTAAAAGCCTTGCAACATCCCAAATTGTACGCGGGCGCCGACGCGCTCGTTGTTGTCTGTCCCGAGCACGAACGCACGTTTCGCGACGCTGGCTGGAGCAAGGCCCGTTTGTACGAAGAACTCTATGCGCGCACGCGGCGGCCGGCAGACGAGATAATGCCCGGTGTCGACGGGATCGCCGAGGGGACAACGGCATTCGCAGCTGGTACCATGGCCAACAAATTTCGTGATGGCGGCCTGATGATCGTTCGCGCTGGCGGCGGCGCCGGCATGTTTAGTGGCATCATCGGCGGCTGGTCTGCCAGTGGTGAGAAAGGATCATCGCCAGTGACAAAGGAGATCGTTGTATGACAACTATATTGGACCCCTCAGCTGAACGGGACGTCGCGGCGCGCGCTCGCCTGACAAGACCTGAGAGATTGGACGGTCTGCGAGTCGGCTTGCTTGATATTGCAAAGTCGAAGGGAGATATCTTCCTGGACCGGATCGAGGAGAGGCTAACCGAGCGCGGCCTGAAAGTGAAACGTTACGCGAAACCGACCAACACCCGGCCGGCGCCAACCGAACTTTCCCAGCAGATTGCAACCGAGGTGGATGTCGTAATCGAAGCGTTGAGCGATTGAGGTTCTTGCACGTCGTGCTGTACGCATGACATGGCAGACCTTGAGAACCGTGGCGTGCCTGTCGTCGGCATCGCAACGACCGAGTTTCGGCAGGCGGCTGAAGCGCAAGCAAAAGCGCTCGGCACCGATCCGGCCTACGTTTTCGTTCCGCACCCGATACAAGACCGCACAGACGAGGAGTTGTATGCTCTCGCTGATGCTCATCTCGAGGAAATGCTGATGGGGGTTACGAAAACCGGGACATAGATCAGAGTTGCGGCGCGGGCTGATAAATCCCGTGCCGCTACAAATCTAACCCTCAAAGGCGGCTGCGGATCGCCACTGAAAATCTGATTGTGCGTCTCGAAAGCTTCGTTTTATCCGGTTCGCTAACTCTCAATGGCAGATCGGCGGCGCTGGTACTCTTCGTCGTCGATCTCGCCCTTGGCATAGCGCTCGTCGAGAACTTCACGCGCATTGCTGTTTCGAATGACAGCACCGCCTCGGGAAGAACTGCCAGAGCCTGCCGCAGCCCTGAAAAGCCAAACAACGACAACGACAAGCGCCACGAAGATCAAGAACATGACGACCGGGCCAAACCACATGCCGCCCCAGCCAGGCATCATGTCAAAATCATATCCATGCATGCAATCACCTTCCGGGATATAACATCAAACCGTCACGTCTATTCCGTTCGAGATGGGTTGCCGGTATGTCATAACATTCACCGCCGAAAAATCCGCCGGAACTCAATTGCGACCAGCGCCGGCCTCTTGATCTAGTAGATATAGAGATAGTGGAGCCATACTGACGGATCGCTCTCATTATCGCTGTTGGATTCGCTGGCTGTGGTTTGTTTGACTTTTTCGGCCTCGGCTCGGCCTTCCTGCATGCGGGTCCGCCATTCATCTGAGTCCAAAGCTTGGTCGCCGTTGCCATCTCCGGGGAGTACATCCTCGGCGACCGGCGTGCCACGCCATTCGCTGAAATCGATAGTGCCGTTGTTGTTCTCATCGAGCTTGTTGAAATCCCAAGTCATCTGCCGGGCATGCTCTTCCTTGGTCATGCCGTCAGGATCGCTCTGGTACTGCCGTTCGCCGGCCGCAGCCATTTCCTCCTTCGTGACCGTCTTGTCCTGGTTGGTGTCGGCCTTTTGCAGCCACGCAAAACCGTTTTGGGAATTGGCATAAATTTCTGAATACTCGTGACAGGCATTGTATTCGGCGCGCGTGACACGACCATCATTGTCGAAGTCGAGCTGCTCGAAACTACGATCAATGGCTTCATCCGCTTCTTCCTTGGAGATGAGCCCATTATCGTCAGCGTCGATCTTGGTGAAAGCAGTTTCGCATTTCACCTGTTGCTCGGTGAGCTGCTTATTATCCTGGGAAAGGGCAGGATTGGCGGCGGCGAAAGCCAAGAGCGCGATCGCTGCGCATGAATAATGAAGTTTCATCGGAATGCACCTTGCTCTTTATTTCCGGTTCCCGTATGCGGCGACAACAGGCCGCGTCCAGCAAGGTTCCGTCTTCGATACTTCGCGACCGTCCAGGGAAAGCTTCACTTTTCGGCCGGAACGGCGGCTGCAGATGTCATCAGCCATCTGGTGTTGCTGAAAATTGGCGGGAGATCACGCCGCGAAGATGCCGCCTGCCTACTGATGACAACCTTCCCAAAACACGGCAAGCTTCGATGATCGAGGGTTTTGAGAAATGACACTGATTTTTATGCACCGTGCTGAAGTACAGGGGCGTGCCCGTCCGAGATTACGAGGCCGGCACACGAGGCCGGCATCTTACGAGCGAATTGCCTGCCTGCCGTGCCGCTCGATTGATGTCCGCACGCCATCTCCGATGGCACATTGATGCAGATTGCTGTCAACATCATCAGCATTCAAATTGCTTGGGCGGCATGCGCATATGGTGCGATTGCCGGCTTGCCGATCATCGGGGTGCTCGGCTGCATGATGGCACTCGGCCTTGGTGTCGCGCTATCATCTCAACGTGACACGCTGATCTACTTATCCGTTCTATTGGGGCTCTATGGCCTGGCCACCGAAAGCATTCTGGCAAGCAGTGGTGTGATCCGATATGGAGCACAAGGGCCGTTTTCGGAGATTGCGCCGGTTTGGATTGTCACCCTGTGGATGGCCTTCTCCGTATTGATCTTCCCCGCGTTCAAATGGTTCATCGGTCGGCCCATCGCTGCGTCGGTCCTCGGCGGGACAATGGCACCGTTTTCATACCTCGCCGCAGACAGGCTTGGTGCGTTGCGCCTCTCGGAGCCAGTTCTCGCATTCTTCGCGATCGCGGTTATCTGGGCCGTCGCACTTCCGCTCGCCATCCACGCACGGACCCTATTGACCCGCCGCCAGTAGGCCTGTCCAGCAGGGGCGGGCCGGCCAGGCATATAAACACGTCGGCGCGGCGCCATGCGTGGCCAGACCAGGTCTGAACTCGATCAATCTGCCACCACCGGATCGGCATTTTCGTGAAGCCAGCGCGCGTAAGCCGTAACCGCGGCGTCCGTATGTTGCTGACCAATGACCTGTACGCCGACTGGTAGACCCGATACCGCCAGCATCGGGATCGATACGACAGGGGCGAACAGCATCGAGCTGGCATAATTGAAGATGGCGCTGCCGGTTGGACGTTCCGTGCGATTGCCTTGTTCGTCCCCTTCCCAAACCGGCGCCGGGCCGGGGCAGGAAAGAGTTATCATCGCATCGCCTGAGCGCAGCGTCTCACGATGCAGCGCCTGTGCCTGGTCTCTTGCAATCAAGGCTAGTTCATAGGTCTCGACGTCTGAGGCCTCGGCCTTTAACAAAATAGCCATAGCGCGCTCGCTCAGCTCGACGCCTTTCTCGTCGACGATATTGCGCTGCGTCCAGCGATTTTCCCACGCCGTAATGGTGGCGCAGATCCAGTTGGCATGGCTGATCGCCTTTTCGAGCGCTTCAACCCGGCCGTCATATGCACGCCGCACTAATTCAACGCCGCGATCAGCCAGTTGCGCTGCGAACGTTTCAAATGCCTTTTTGCTTGTCTCGTCGACGATTTCCCATCCTTCCGTTTCAAGGATTATCAAGCGCTGTGGCTTCACCGGAGCTGGCAGCGTGCGCGGGCCGGCGAGTGCGCGACAGCCACGGTCGCCGCCGGCCCGGCTCGAGATTTCTATCGCAACCTGCCACATGTCCTCCATCGAGCCCGCGTGCACGCCATGAGTGCTCATGCTCGTTGCCATGCGTTCGCCGCGGTTGATGCCGCCCTGGGTGGGCTTCAGAGCAAAATTTCCGCAAAAACCGGCTGGACGAATGATCGAACCACCGACCTGGGAGCCTATCGCGGCTGGCATCATGCGGGCTGCGACCGCGGCGGCGGAACCGGACGAGGAGCCGCCGGGGGTACGTGTTCGGTCAAAAGGGTTCGTCGTCGGACCTGGATGAGAGCCGCCAAGTTCCGCGGTCACGGTTTTGCCGAACGGAATGGCACCGGCTTCGCGTAGAGCCCAAACCGCCGCGTTGTCGCGTTTGGGGAAGTTCCCGGCAAGCGCTTCGCAATTCATCTCGGTCGGCATGTCCCTGGTCTCCAGAAGGTCTTTGATCCCAACCGGCAAACCATCGATTGCGGACCGCTGGTTGCCAGACCGCCAGCGCTTGGTGCTATCATCGGCGGCGGCGCGTGCACCCTCGACGTTCAAATGTGCGAAGGCCTGGACGACCGGTTCGCGCTGTTCGATTACCTCGATGCAGCGCTCAAGGTAGGCACGCGGGGTGTCCTGGCCACTTGCAAACTGCGCCGGGCAGTCAAAGAATGTCAGGGCGGAGAATGTGCGAGGATCGTAGCTGGTGTCGGTCATCGAAAAGTACTTCCGTGTTGGCCCGCGGTGGGTGTGCTGCGCACATAGCAGTGTAGACGGCTGACGGACATCATAGCCCTACGCCGTCCGATTTGTGAATTGTGATCGCACCTTTGGCGCACGCATGCCCGGCCGGACCGATGTGGACGTGCTGCACATCTCGCCAGCACACCGTGCCTATTTTTCATGTCATTCGATCTCTTGCGTTTGCCTCAGAAATAATCGATGCTCAATGTTCGAACTACTGAAATTTGAATTTCAGGATAGCGATCGATGCGCGTCTTTAGTGAGACGTTAGAGGAGTAGCAGCATGCGTATTTTCCGATTCATCATTCTCGCACTCGCGATGGTGCCTATAGTTGCAAGCGCCTCAACGGCGTGGGCGAGTAAATCCGACGACACTCTCGTATGGGCGACAGACCGCGAAAACCCTATCCCAGACAGCACGTTTCTCAACACGCGCGAAAATGTCATTATGGGATATATGCTTTTTGACCGTCCGGTTTACTTGAATGAGAAGAAAGAGCTTGTCGGGTTGCTTGCGACGTCTTGGAAATGGATCGACGACACGACCATTGAGATGGAACTGCGCAAGGGCGTTAAATTCCACAATGGCGCTGATTTCAGCGCAGAAGATCTGAAGTATTCGTATGAATTCGTCGTAGACCGCGACAACGCTGCGTTGAACTACCGGTATCTCTCGTTCATTAAATCGGTCGACGTTCTTGATCCTTACAAGGTGCGCATAAATCTTAATCGAGCATTTCCGCCTGCGCTGGTTTATCTAGCATCTTCCGGCTCAATTGTGCCAAAGGGCCATTACCACACAGCACCGAAAAAGCCCGATGGCAAGCCAGATTTCGGAGCCGTCGATCTTGTTGGTACCGGCCCGTACCAGATCGACGAGGTCAAACCGGGCGCGTACGTCTCACTGAAGCGTTTCGATGGCTACTTTGAAGACAGCCCGAAGGGTAAGCCCGCGATCAGCAAGGTTCGTCTGCGCACGATCAAGGACCCGAACACGCGCATGGCTGAGTTGATGACCGGCGCGATAGACTGGATCTGGGATATTCCAAAGGACCAGGCCGAGCGTCTCAAAGACCGCCCGGGTGTCGTCGTCGACACAGGGAGCACAGTTCGGATTTCGTATGTCTCCATGGACGCAACGGCGCGTTCGGGCGCAAAGTATTTCACCGACAAGCGCGTCCGCCAAGCCGTCGCTCATGCGATCAACCGTCAGGCCATCGTCGACGCCATGGTTGGCAAGCCCTCGGTTGTGATCCACGCACCGTGTCACCCAGACCAGGTTGCTTGTTCGCAAGACGTGACGACGTACGATTATAATCCCGAGAAAGCCAAGAAGCTTTTGGCCGAGGCAGGTTACCCTGACGGTTTCAGCGTTGATTTCTACGCCTACCGTGAACGCGAATATGCTGAAGCAATCATCGGTGATTTGGCCAAAGTCGGTATCAGAGCCAAGCTTTACTTCCTGCAGTATTCGGCACTTCTCAAAAAAGTACGGGCCGGCGAAGTCCCGATAACGAATATGACGTGGGGCTCTGGTTCGATCCTGGACGTTGGCGCCAGCACCGGGCACTTCTTTACCGGCTCACTGGACGACCTCGCTCAGGACAAGGAAGTAATAGAGCTCATCAACAAGGCTGATGGCATTGTCGACGTCGAAAAACGGGAAAAAGTTTGGAAACAAGCCCTCGACAAGATTGCAGCCGAAGCGTACTGGGTGCCACTCTTCACCTACATAAAATACTTTGGCTTCTCCGATACGCTGGACTTCAAGGTCCCAAATGACGAAATTCCACGATTCTATAAGAGCAAGTGGAAAGAGTGAGACGGCGCCTACAAACGTGCCGGCGCTTGCATACCGCCGGCACGGAACGTTCTCGGAGCTGGTCTCTGAAGAAAATGAAAATTCTTCGGCCCGCTCAGGACGACCTGACCCGGTTCCCGGCGACATTCGCCGGAACCTCGAAAGCACAAATTAAAAGCCGCGATTCAAGTTAAGTCGCTTGGATCGCATTTTTCCTCTCACACCGATGGTCCGATGCTGCAATTCACCGTCAGGCGGCTTGGTGTCGCGATCCTCGTCGCACTTACCGTGTCATGGCTATCGTTCGGGATGGTCTATCTCGCGGGCGACCCTGCGACAGCACTGGCCGGCGAGACGGCAACGGCGGCCGACGTTGAAAACATCCGCCGTATTTACGGCTACGACCGACCTATCGTCGTCCAGTATTTCAACTGGCTGGGGAAGGCGCTGACGGGCGATCTTGGGCGATCGCACTACCTGAAAGCAGATGTCTCGACCGTCATATGGGAGCGCTTGCCAACGACCATGCTTCTCGCGGCATGCGCTTTGACGTTCGCGCTCTTGCTTTCGATACCGCTCGGTGTCCTTGCCGCAATCCGTCCAAACAGCCTGATCGACCGGTTTGCATTGACGCTCGCGGTGATCGGTCAGGCTATGCCAAGCTTCTGGTTCGCGTTGACATTGATCCTTTGGCTCGGCGTCTATGGCATCGGCGGATTTCGCCTGCCGATAACCGGATCAGCCAGTTGGCTTAATTTCGTCATGCCGTCACTGGCGCTTGGTTACTACGTGACGCCGGCCGTAATGCGGCTGACGCGAGCGGGGATGCTGGACGTCCTGTCGTCGGACTTCGTCCGGACGGCGCGAGCAAAGGGACTGCGGCCCGGCACGGTCCTGTTTAAGCATGCCCTGCGCAATGCCATCATACCGGTGGTCTCATTGGCTGCCGTACAGTTCGGCTTCATGCTCGGCGGTTCGATCGTGATCGAGACAATTTTCTCGATCAACGGGCTCGGCTTCCTGGCCTGGGAGTCGATACAGCGAGCCGATCTGCCCATGATGCAATCGCTCGTCCTCGTGTTTTCGATCATCTACGTCATCATCACCTTCGTGGCCGATCTTCTGAACGCCTATATCGATCCACGCATTCGAGCGTCATAAGCGAAGAGAACTCGCAAACCATGGCAGACGTCGCGCGACCAGACAGAATGAGCCGGCTCGCTGAAGAGATCATCGAGCCAACACCAGGCGCGGTTCTGCGCCGCAAAATACTCGGGCACTGGGGCCTCTTGTTCGGCGCGGGCGTACTCGCGGTCATCGTGCTCATGGCGCTGTTCGCCGGCGTGCTGTCGCCGCACGACCCTTATGATCAGCAGCTTATCCGAAAACTGATTCCGCCGGTCTGGTACGACCATCCGAAGGCGAGTTGGGAACATCCGCTCGGCACCGATAATTTGGGACGCGATTACCTTTCGCGACTGCTTTACGGGGCACAGGTTTCGCTGATGATCGGTTTTCTTGCGATGCTGATCTCCGGCGTCATTGGCACGACGCTTGGCGTGCTCGCGGGATACTTCGGCGGCTGGGTCGACACCGCCATCAGCTTCATCGTGACAACCCGACTGTCGATGCCCGTGGTGCTGGTCGCCTTGGCCGTCGTCAGTCTCGTTGGCGGATCGTTGACGGTTGTGATCTGGGTCCTCGGTCTATTGATCTGGGACCGCTTCGCCGTGGTCATGCGCAGCGCCACGATGCAGATCAGGAATCGAGATTTCGTCACTGCTGCCGAGGCGCTTGGCTGCTCACCGGCGCGCATCATCCTGACCGAGATTTTGCCCAACATCACCAACCACCTTATCGTCGTTGCGACGCTGGAGATGGCGCATGCAATTTTGCTCGAAGCGGCCTTGTCATTCCTTGGCCTTGGCGTCCAGCCGCCAACGCCATCATGGGGCTTGATGGTCTCGGAGGGCAAAGGCTTGATGTTCTTCGATGCATGGCTGATCACCATCCCCGGCATCGCCTTGTTCATGCTGGTACTATCGATCAACCTTCTTGGCGACGGTCTACGCGATGTCACCTCGCCTGACGGGCGGAGTTGAACCATGGCCGACAGAATCCTCGAAGTCGAAAACCTCTCCGTGGAGATACCGCTGCCAGCCGGTATGCTGCGGCCGGTGCAGAATGTCACCTTCTCTGTCGAACGCGGCAAGACACTGTGCATCGTTGGTGAATCGGGTTGCGGTAAATCTCTGACATCACTGTCGCTGATGAACCTGCTCCCGAAGGTGGCCAGCCGCCGGGCGGATAAGCTGCAACTCGCCGGCATCGACATGATGGGTTTGACCGAACGGCAGATGTCAGATCTGCGCGGCAACCGGATCGCGATGATCTTCCAGGAGCCGATGACGTCGCTCAATCCGACGTTCACGATCGGTAATCAGTTGGAAGAAGCGTTACGGCGCCATAAGCCCGTCAGCCGCCAGGAGGCGCGCGACCGGGCGGTGCACCTCCTTGAGCGCGTTGGCATTACGGGCGCAGCGGGGCGGCTCGGGCAGTACCCTCACCAACTATCCGGTGGCCTGCGTCAGCGCGTAATGATCGCAATGGCGCTGATGTGTGGCCCCGACCTTGTTCTAGCCGATGAGCCGACCACAGCTCTCGATGTTACGATCCAGGCGCAGATTCTGCATTTACTTGCCGAGTTGCAACGCGAATTCGACATGGGGATGATACTGATAACGCACGACCTTGGCATTGTGGCGCGGGTGGCAGACCGGGTTGCAGTCATGTACGCAGGTCAAGTCGTGGAAGAAGGTCCAGCGGAGCAGATTTTCAATCGCCCGATCCATCCCTACACCCAGGGCCTGCTCGGCTGCATTCCGATCCCGGGACAAACGCGGCGGGGCGAGCACCTCGGTGCCATACCCGGAATCGTTCCGTCGTTGATCGGGGAGATTCAAGGTTGCCACTTCGCGAGCCGCTGCGACTATGCAACAGACATCTGCCGTGACGAGCCGATTCATCTGCGCGCCAGTGACGACACCGATCACCGCTATCGCTGTGTATTGTTGCCTGACGAATCTGCCGAAAACTACCAGCGCACCGGAACGCGAATGGAGCCCGCATGAGCGAGACCCTTCTCGAGGCAGTCGATCTGACGCGAACTTTTCAGATTTCGCAGGGATTCATGCGTGGCACGCGGCCACTGCATGCCGTCAACGGTGTTGATCTTAGCATACGCAAGGGCGATGTCGTCGCGATCGTCGGCGAATCCGGTTGCGGCAAGACCACGCTCGCCAAGATGTTGCTTGGCCTGTTGGCGCCGACCAGCGGAGAGGTGCTCATCAGCGGCCGGCCTTCGCACGAGTTTGGGCGCCTTGAAATTTCGAAACTGGTCCAACCGGTCTTTCAAGATCCGTATTCATCGCTAAACCCGCGCAAATCGATCGGGAGCATTATTGCTTTACCGCTTCGAATTCAAGGCGTTGCCGATCAGGCGACGTGGCGCAAGCGCACCGAAGAAATGATGGAACTCGTCGGCCTGCCGGCCAGGCTCTACAATAACTATCCATCGCAACTTTCCGGCGGCCAGCGCCAGCGCGTCGCCATCGCGCGTGCGCTCATCAATCGACCGCCGCTGGTGATCTGCGACGAGCCAACGTCAGCGCTCGACGTGTCGGTTCAATCTCAGATCCTCAACCTGCTGCAGGATTTGCGAATGGAGCTTGGCCTGACATACGTCATCATCAGTCACAATCTTGCCGTCGTGGAGCATCTCGCAACCCAAGTCGCCGTCATGTATCTCGGCCGCATCGTGGAGCAGGCGGAAACCGAAACCCTGTTCGCCAATCCGCGCCACCCTTACAGCCAGGCACTGTTGCGATCCGTGTTGACACCTGAGCCGGGGCTCGGTGTGCCGGATACCCAGCTCGGCGCGGCTTATCCCAATCCGCTCAACATTCCATCCGGCTGTAGCTTCCATCCGCGGTGCGCTCAGGTCATGGCGCACTGTTCGCAAATTTCGCCGCCGACGATCAGATCTTCGGAGGGATTGGTCGAGTGCCACTTATACGGCGATGTCGCGGCCGCAGCCGATGCTGCCGAATAATGGCCTAGCAGTCTGTTGAAGAACTCAGTGAGGTCGCGATGCGAGACGAAATTGGCCGCTCACGAGGCGCGTCCGTCGCAGATGTGGTGGATCCCACATCAAGGCGGCGCAACGAAGCTGAGCGGTCAATTTCGCCGCATCCCTCTGGGACGTCACGCTTTTCCCCCCCGGATGCGTCAGCTGGCTTGTCCGATGGGTCCACATCGGACTGCACCAGCTT
>CAZWCL010000036.1:0-13465 GCA_964632265.1 uncultured Hyphomicrobiaceae bacterium
ACGTACGCGAGCCCACGACGAGAAAGAACGCGTCTTGTATCTTGCGATGCAACCAGACAATGCTGGTCAATCCGCAAAAAACCTCGCGTTGACCACGCTGCTTCAGCACAGGCTGAATGGCCGCGTCTTCAAGGCGCTCACGTTTGGTCGCGTCCATCACCGGGCTCATTGGACGAACTCCGCGGTGATCTCAGCCCTCGTTTGCGTCGCCGCGTATTGCAGTCGGGCCGCGCGCAGCTTCAGGAGAAACTGCGCGGCATTGATGACGTAAGCGGCATAAGCTGCGAGAGCCAGCCACATGAGCCAGACAGGCTGCAACACGGAACCGAAATGAGCTGCCAGATAGGCAGCGTGCAACGCCAGAACCAGCATACTCACGACGTCTTCCCAGAAGAATGCCGGGGCGAACAGATACTGACCGAAGACGTCCTTTTCCCAAATCGCACCGGTCACCATGATGAGATAGAGGATCGCCGTCTTGAGCAGAATGGAAGCGGTCGCCAGCGCCAGACCCTCACCGGAGATCGGATACCGGACGACGAAAAACAGTCTGACAAGGAAGACGATGAGCTGAAGCGGCGCCAGGATTGCCTGGACAAGAGTCCACGCCGAGCCGTCTCTGCGCGCGCGCTGCTCGGGCGTATAAAGCGCTGCGGGACGCTTGACCTTAAACGACTCTGTACCCTGCATCACGGCTCTCGCGTTGACGTTTCCAATAACGCGACCTTAGCGTCCTGCCGCGAAAAGTGTCAACCAAACTTGACGCAATTTTTTATTTACAAGGCTGATCGATATTGTCAACTTGATTGGACACCACTGTAATGCACGCAATTCCAGTCAGCGGCGGGCATGGCTCCGCGATAGGCGCGTATCATGAATTCACTGAGATCAAGCGGTTGCATCCTGGGTTCTACGTTGGCGCCGGAACGAAGGCCTGACCTCGCGCACGACAAGCCTCAGTCGAAGGCAACATCTGCAGCAATTGTCGAGCGCATCATCGATCTCGAAATCCTGCCAGCTCTGATGGCGCTGCATGACGACACACGGGCAGCCGAGAGCAAGCCCGCCAAGGGCCGGACCATCGCGATCGATGAAACAATGGTTGGCGAGTTTACGGTCGCGGCGCTTTCATCGGACCCAGCCGTTGCGTCAGAATTCGTGCGTGATGTCCTCTTTGATGGCGCACCGAAACACGACGTGTTCGGTATACTACTTGCGAATTCGGCACGTCGGCTGGGAGAAATGTGGGAACGAGAAGCCTGCTCGTTCGTTGATGTCACTATCGCTCTCAACCGGTTGCACCAAATCCTTCGTGAGCATGAAACATCAAACCCGCCCCCTTCGCCGGATTGCATCGAATCGCCAAGTATCTTCCTCATGCCAGCGCCTGGCGAGCAGCACATTTTCGGAATGCTCATTCTGGCTGAACATTTTCGAGAGCAAGGCTGGCGCGTGGACATCGAGTTCACACAGACTGAAACTCGGAGCATTTTCGAACTAATACATCAGGCGAACTGCGCATGCATGGGGTTCACCATAAGCAACCATAGATGCATACCCGGCTTGACAGACATTGTGTCCAATTTACGTAACGATATAGAATGGGGTACGAAGCCCATTCTGGTCGGCGGGTCACTTCTGCAGTCTGATCCGGAGATCGTCACGCGCGTCGGAGCCGACGGCGGCGCAACTAATGAAGCTGACGCACTAGGGCTGGCAGAAGGTCTAGTTGCTGATCGCCCGACCGGGGCGCCTGACGTTATCCGCTAAAGGAAATACATTGTCTAATATCGTTGCTAAAGGCTTCAATGAACCCAGCCGAACACTGGGTCAGGTCGACACGGAGGCGTTGGCGAAGGTCGCGGCTGCCTCCGCCGATGTTTCCGTCATCGTTGACCGTAAAGGAAAAGTCCTGGACGTCGCCTTCAGCGGTCATGACTTCGAAGTCGAAGGGCATGAACACTGGATCGGTCAGCAGTTGGCCGACACCGTTACCCTGGAGAGCAAACCGAAGGTGACGGAGATGCTTGCGGAGGTGTCGAAAGGGCACCCAGCGGGCTGGCGTCAGATCAGCTATGCAAGCCCCAGTGGGGACGATGACGTACCAATTCTCTACACCGCCGTGCAGGTGGGGAGCAAAGGGCGGATAATCGTGCTTGGCCGAGAGTTGCGTTCGATTGCAGAGCTGCAGCAGCGGCTCATGTCGGCGCAGCAGTCGGTCGAGCAAGAATATGCGCGGGTCCGCCAACTGGAGACACGCTACAAGATGCTGTTCCAGATTGCCAATGAAGGTGTGATCATCGTCGATGCCGCAACGATGAAGATCGTCGAGCTCAACCCAACGGCCAAGAACATTCTTGGCCGGACCAAGAAGAACCTGGAAGGGTCGGCATTCGTGAGATGCTTCGAAGCATCGAGCGAAAAGGCCGTTCAGACGCTGCTGTCCGACGTTCGTGCGCGCGGCGATACGCTGGAAACAAACGTACGGGTCAAGGGGCGAAACGAAAGTTGCGGGATGACCGCGGTCTTGCTGCGGCAGGGCGGCGACATGTTGTTCCTCGTTCGCCTCCTGGTCGAGCCCCAACATAGCATCAGCGGTGATGTCACCCTTTCCGATACGGCGCTCAAAGGGTTCGTCGAGAAACTGCCCGATGGCTTCGTCGTGGCTAGCTCGTCAGGGACCATACTTAGCGCCAACACGGCCTTCCTGGAAATGGTGCGTGCGGCAACCGAGGAACAAGTGAAGGGTGTATCGCTCGAGCAGTTCATCGGACGGCAGGGCATGGATCTGAAGCTTCTGCTCGCCGCGCTCCGCGACCATGGCTCCGTCCGCCGCTTCGAGACGACGCTGCGCAGTACCCTTGGCACCATAGAAGAGGTCGAGATTTCGGCGGCGGCAGGCGCCAATGCCGGACAGTCGTCGTTCGGGCTCACTATTCGCAACGCTCACAAAGTCGTACTGCCAAAGCCGGACAGCCAATCCCCATTCGGACGCTCGGTCGATGAGATGACGAAGCTCGTCGGGCGCGTGCCCATGAAGGACCTGGTCCGTGAGACGACCGACATGATCGAACGACTATGCATCGAGGCCGCTCTCGAACTTACCCAGGACAACCGCGCGTCTGCAGCCGAAATGCTCGGGCTCAGCCGCCAGAGTCTTTATACAAAACTCCACCGGTACGGCCTTCAAGACGATGAGATGGAATCGTAGGCGGATTTAATCCGGATGAAATGGCTCAGTAGCTGTTTGAAGCGTTAGTCTAACAGGAGAGGTTGCGTCATGAGCGAGACACCGCATCTGGATTGCGTTCAGTCACCTGACGACCTTAAGGGTCTGAGCGCAATGGAGTTGAGGCATGTTGCGGATGAGCTCAGGCAAGAGGTGATCAGCGCCGTCTCTGTAACAGGCGGCCATCTCGGAGCAGGACTTGGGGTCGTCGAGCTGACGGTCGCGCTGCATACGGTTTTCGACACGCCGAACGACCGGCTCATCTGGGATGTCGGTCACCAATGTTATCCTCACAAAATTCTAACGGGGCGGAGAGACCGAATCCGGACACTGCGCCAGCCGGGCGGGCTTTCCGGGTTCACCAAGAGGTCTGAGAGCCCGTACGATCCGTTCGGTGCGGCCCATTCGTCGACGTCAATTTCCGCGGGCCTCGGCATGTCGGTCGCGCGCGACCTGGCTGGTCGCGACAATCATGTCGTTGCGGTCATCGGAGATGGCGCGATGAGCGCCGGCATGGCCTACGAAGCCATGAATAACGCAGGCGCACGGGATGATCAGCTGATCGTCATTTTGAACGACAACGATATGTCGATCGCTCCGCCAACAGGCGCACTGTCGAACTATCTGGCACGCACAACTTCGAGCAATGCCTACCTCTACGTGCGTGACATTGCAAAGCAGTTGGCCAAGCAGCTGCCAAAAAGCTGGGAGCGGCGCGCTGCACGCCTGGAAGAATACACCCGCCATCTCTGGCAAGGCGGTGCATGGTTCGAAGAACTCGGGTTCTACTATATCGGTCCGATCGATGGGCACGATCTCGATCGGTTAGTGCCGATCCTGCGCAATGTCCGCAACGCGAAGCAGGCGCCGATTCTTGTCCACGTGGTCACACAAAAGGGCAAAGGGTATGCTCCGGCCGAGAATTCACCCGACAAATATCATGGCGTTGGCCAATTCAACGAGGTCACTGGTGACCTCGTTAAACCTGTCAGTAATGCACCGAGCTACACGAAGGTGTTTGCGCAAAGTCTGGTGCAGGAAGCCCTCGAAGACGACAAGGTCGTAGCGGTGACGGCTGCGATGCCGGCCGGGACCGGACTTGATATCTTTGGCAAGGAGTTTCCGGACCGGACCTTCGATGTCGGCATTGCAGAGCAACACGCGGTAACCTTTGCGGCCGGCATGGCGACCGAGGGATACAAGCCGTTCGTTGCAATCTACTCAACATTCCTGCAGCGCGCCTACGACCAGATCGTGCACGATGTCGCCCTGCAAAGCCTGCCCGTCCGGTTTGCAATCGATCGTGCCGGCCTGGTGGGTGCCGACGGCGCTACACACGCCGGCTCGTTCGACCTTACGTATTTGTCGTGTCTTCCGAACTTCGTCGTGATGGCACCCGCCGATGAGGCGGAGCTTTGTCACATGATGGCGACGGCGACAACTATCGATGATCGCCCGAGTGCAATCAGATACCCGCGTGGCGAGGGCGTTGGCGTCGACATGCCGGAGCGGGGCGAAGTGCTATCCATCGGGAAGGGGCGGATCGTGCGCGAGGGCTCGAAGGTCGCGCTGCTTTCGATCGGGACGCGCCTCGAGGAAGCATTGCTTGCCGCCGAGCAACTGGCTGCAAGGGGGCTCTCGACAACGGTTGCGGACGCACGGTTCGCGAAACCGCTCGACAAACACCTGATCGAAGAACTTGCCCGCAACCATGAGGTCCTGATCACGATGGAAGAGGGCGCGGTCGGTGGGTTCGGTGCGCATGTTCTTGACCACCTTGCTTCCAGCGGACTTCTCCATCGCGGACTGCGCGTACGCACGATGAAGCTTCCGGATAGCTTCATCGATCAGGACAAGCCGAAAGCAATGTACGAGTTTGCCGGGCTAAACGCGGATCAGATCGTCGCCTGCGCCATGACGGCGCTTGGCGGCGCAGAGTTGGAGGTGCAGGGGAACCGTGCCTGACCAGCGACGATAACCAATCGAACCAATGGCATGCAGTTTTTTCCCGGCATGCTTTTTTAAGGTCGATTGTGTCCAAATAATTTGACACTATTTTGTGTCATATCTAGAGTTATTTCGTCGTTCGCGCCATAGTCGTTTCGGAGTTGAAATGAAGCCTACTTATTTAACGTGGCTTGATATTTTCCGGCTTGGCCTCGTGCAGACGGCGCTCGGCAGCCTCGTTGTTCTTTCAACATCTGTTTTGAACCGTGTCCTCGTCGTCGAGTTGGCACTAGCGGCCATGGTGCCTGGAATTCTGGTCGCGCTGCATTATGCCGTTCAGCTTTCCCGACCCAAGTGGGGACATAGTTCCGACGTCGGTGAAAGGCGTACGCCGTGGATCCTCGGAGGCCTTGCGGTTCTCGGCATCGGGGTACTGGTCGCGGCCGCTTGCACGATGCTCTTTGCGAGTTATCCGGTCGCTGCCTATGTCATCTCCGCCTTGGCATTCATGTTGATCGGCGTTGGCGTCGCAGCCTCCGGCACATCGCTGCTCGCGTTTCTGGCAGCTAATTTAGAGCCAACCAGGCGGCCAGCTGCGGCGGCTTCTGTTTGGCTCATGATGATCGCAGGGTTCATCATAACTACGGCCACCGTCGGCAGCTTCCTCGACCCGTATTCTCCGGCTCGCCTCATCGCCATATTCGCGGTCGTCGCGGTAACGGCATTCGCCATTGCGAGCGCGGCGCTGCTTGGCATCGAAAAGAAACTTGCCCGAGCGAATAAGACTCCTGCGCGATCGATCAGCCGTTCGGTTGCGACAGCCACAAGGTTTCGGGCCGCGATGGCAGAGACATGGCAGGAGCCTAAGGCGCGACACTTCACAATTTTCGTTTTCGTTTCAATGCTTGCCTTCAGTCTGCAGGATCTGATCCTGGAGCCGTTTGCAGGGATCGTATTCGAGATGTCGCCTGGAGAGAGCACCAAACTTTCCGGGTTGCAGCACTCAGGCGTGTTTGCCGGCATGCTGCTAACGGGCATCTTCGGAAGCCTACTCATGAAGCGCTACAGCGGCTCCATGCGACTTTTCGGCGTCGTTGGCTGCCTGATGTCGGCTGCGGCTCTCGCCTGTCTGGCTCTTGGCGCCACAGTGGGGCCGGGCTGGCCACTTTCTGCGAACATCGCCCTGCTCGGTTTTGCCAATGGTGTCTTCGCGGTCGCAGCGATTGGCTCGATGATGGGGCTTGCCGGGGAAGGGCGAGAAGCGCGGGAGGGCACGCGGATGGGCGTCTGGGGCGCTGCACAGGCCATCGGCTTCGGCCTAGGTGCTTTTTTGGGCACCGTTGCTGTCGATCTCGCACAAGCACTCCTCGATGAGCCGGCCAACGCATACGCCTCCGTCTTCATGCTGGAAAGCATGCTGTTTTTGTGCGCGGCCGCTCTGGCGAGCCGCGTTTCGATCGGATCGCTGCTTCAAACCGGCCGGCAGCAAACCGCGTCTGTCATGGTAGGAGAATAAAGTGGCCAAGGACTCAGTGTACGACGCTATCGTAATCGGCGGCGGCCCGGCAGGGGCGACGGCTGCAATCGTGCTCGCACGTCAAGGTCGGCGGGTTGCTCTTCTGGACAAGGCCGGACGCATCAAGCCGTGTGGTGGCGCGATACCGCCTCGCCTCATCAAAGATTTCGACGTCCCGGACAACCTGATTGTCGCCAAGATCAATACCGCGCGGGTCGTTGCGCCATCGACCAGCTCGGTCGACATGCACATCGATACGATGGATGCACGTGGCGGCTATGTCGGCATGATTGATCGGGAGCATTTCGATGAATGGCAGCGCAATAAGGCTGCCTTGGCCGGCGCCACCCGTATCGCGGGAACCTTCGAAAAACTCGACGTCGATGCAAACGGACAGGCAAAGGTCCAGTACATCACTCAAGAAGGTTCGCAATGCATTGTCGGCCGCGTTGTCATTGGTGCCGATGGCGCGCGCTCGGAGATCGCGCGTCAAGCCATGCCGAACTACCGTCCGCCGCCTTCTGTGTTCGCCTATCACGAAATTATACGCTCGCCCGAAGGCGACGACACAACCGCTAATTTCGATAAATCGAGGTGCGATGTCGTTTACGACGGCCGTTACTCACCAGACTTCTATGGTTGGGTCTTTCCGCATGGCGCGACGACCAGCATCGGCGTTGGCAGCGCCGTGAAGGGGTTTTCGCTGCGCCGCGCAACCCGAGAAATACGACAAGAGCGCGGCTTGGACGGATGCGAAACCATACGACGCGAGGGAGCACCTATACCGCTCAAGCCACTAAAACGGTGGGACAACGGGCGCAACGTGGTGCTTGCCGGCGATGCTGCCGGCGTCGTCGCACCGGCCTCCGGCGAAGGCATTTATTATGCGATGCTAACGGGACAACTTGCTGGCGAGGCTGCAGGCGAGTTCATCCGTACAGGAAATCCGAAATCGCTGCGCGTCGCGCGAAAGGAATTCATGGCGTCGCACGGCCGTATATTCTGGATCCTACGAATGATGCAATATTTCTGGTACCGTAACGATAAGCGCCGCGAGCGCTTCGTGAAGATTTGCAATGACCGCGATGTGCAAAGGCTGACCTGGCAATCCTATATGCACAAAGAACTCGTCAAAACCGATCCGCTTGTGCAAGCGCGCATATTCTTCAAAGACCTCGCTCACTTATTCGGTGTGGCGCGGACTTGAAAACCGTAGGCGCGCTGCGACTTGCAGCAACTACCTCTCCTGGGTTTCCGCGTCGTTCTGCATTTTTGACGCGCTGCATGCAACGCGGGCCTCTTCCCGGGAAATTTTTCCATCGTTGTTGGTGTCTACGCTTGGTACAGGAAGATTGCTGTAGTCCCCGCGCGGATTATCCGTCGATCCATCGCGGTTTGCCGCGCTCGACGCTTCGGCGCCTTTTGGTGTGACGAGAGTTTCAATGCATTCGTCGATGGTGAATGGGCCGGACTGGGCAAGCGAGGGCCCAGCATTTATGGCGAGAACTGAGGTTGTCAATAAAATGGCGAAAAGGTTACGCATGGTCGACTCTTCCGGTTGAACATATTGAGTATCTTTAACCGTTGAGCTGACGCCCTGTTCCTTTCGCACCCCGGCGTCGTTGCGGCCTTGACGGAAGGGGCAGTTGCACAGACCAGACGTGAACAAAGGGCACTTAATTCGTGTACGAGTTTGTCGAAAGCGGCTCAATAGTCGATATGGTTATCGCTCTTGTACTTATCGAAGGCGTGGCTCTTGTCGCGCTCAGATCGATCATCGGCCGGGGGCCTGGCCGACTGGATATTATTTGCAATCTCGCAGCAGGCTTGGCGCTGATGATGGCGCTGCGCGATGCACTGGCTGAAAAGAGCATGGCCGCGATAGCCCTGTGGCTGACGCTATCGCTCGTGGCGCACTTGCTAGACTTGTGGCTGCGATGGCGTTCCGCTCTGAGCCCCGGCGTAAAGAAGGAAGGGTGAACCTCCGCGCCGCCGCCGGCCGTAAGGGCGCGCCACTTACAGAACGCGGACAGCGACTGCGCTCGCCATCATCCCGAGCACGAACAGCGGCACGCCAAAGCCGCTGTACCAAAGAGCGTGCGCGACCGGTGAGGCGAGGAACCGCCTCATCATGAGAGCCTGGCCAGCCAGCAACACCATGACGATGCCCGCTTCAACCGGACGGCCCCACAAGTATAGCAGGGCGATCACTGCGATCTGCGGCAGCGCCATAATCAGACAGGCGACCTGCGCCGCGCGGCCAGGCCCGAGCAGCACCGGAAGCGAATTGATGCCCATTTCGCGATCACCTTTAATCGCCTTGAAGTCATTCAGGGTCATGATGCCATGGGCACCCATCGCGTATAGCCCGGCCAGCATCAGAACAGGGGCCGACGGCAACGCCCCTCCCAGCATGACGGCCGCACCGGTTACCCAGGTCAGCCCCTCGTAGGAAAACCCGCACGCGGCGTTGCCAAGCCAGCCGTTGGTTTTCAGCCTGAGCGGCGGCGCGCTATAGGCCCAAGCCAGAAACAAGCCGACGAGGGTCGCGAGCCATACCCAGAGACCGAGTGCGGCCGCGAGCGCGAGCGCCATAATCGTCCAGATCGCCGCGATGTACAGCCCCCACTTGCCCGGCACACGCCCGGATGGGATTGGCCGGCCCGGCTCATTGATGGCATCGACATGGCGATCGTACCAATCGTTGATGGCCTGGCTCATCGCACAAACCAACGGTCCGACCAGGATCAAACCGAGCAGCACGATTTCCCAGTTGTTGGCTACCGGCACGCCGGATGAGACGACGCCGCACGCAAAAGCCCACATCGGCGGGAACCAGGTGATCGGCTTCAGCAGCTCCAACACGGCTGAAGGTTCTGGATATCGGCCTGCACGAAAGGCGACGAATGCTTTTCTAGGAGCATCCATCTGCTAACTTCCCCCCCACGTAGCTTCCGTCTTCTCGTTCTCGTTGGCGGCTTTAGGGCGCGAAGGCTCGTCTTGGCGCCTTTCATCTTCAAGGGGCAAGAGGCCGTACGGCGCGACGAGCGACCAGATATGCGCGGGGACCATCGAACGCATACGCCTGGGCGCTTGCTGGCGAAGGTGGAGTACCGTTTCAACAGCCTTCATCTCCACCCGCGCACGAGCAAATTCCAAACCGCGTGGACCGATACGCGGCATCAACCATCCTACTATGGGGCGCAGCCAATTCGGCATCGATCGTACCGGCATCCCCCCTGCGGCTCGCTCAACATTCGCTAGAAAACCTGCGACGGCGCTTTTGCGGCGACCTCGGCTTCCGGCAGCGGCGATATGGAGTTCATTACCGAGAAGTTCGATCAGATCCTCGCCGCGGGTATTGCGCACGATCAACCATTGCTCTCCCTCGCCGCCCATGTAACCGACAGTGATGTCGGCTAGGACATTTGAATAGTCGACACATGTGCGGCAGGAGAGGGGGAAGAAATCTGCCGGCAGCTTCGAAATCGGAAGTTGCAAGAACGGTATCGTCTTTTTACGACCGTCGAAAAAGCGAAGCTCGACGTGATAATCGGCACGAAACTCAAGGTACGTGACGGTGTCGGGTTCGTCGCTCAGCAGCGATAAGAACTGGTGAAAATTCTCGGTGGTCGTATTGTCGGAGCATGGCGTCCCGATTACGTAAATGCGTTCGAAGCCAAGTTCGGCCTCAAGCGCCCTCAATGCATAGACCTGACATGGGATGGCGATAATCGCGATCCGCTTGAAGCCTTGCTCGAGAGCCGGCTCTACGAGCGAGAGCAGAGGCGCGTAACCCATGCGCATCCCTCGACAACCAGCCATCTGCGCAGCGTCCGTCACGAGAACGGGGGTAGGTCGCCAATGGTCCTCTGGATCCGGCGCCATCGTGAGAACGGCGTCGACGTGCTGGGCCTCAAGCAATCGCTCGGCGATGCGCGTTGTGATACCGGTCCACTGAGCACCCTGGCGTGGCTCTGATAGAGATGCGCGGAGCATTCGAAGATGCGGCCCGAAATGCAATTCGTCAGGGCGATCCGGGTTGCGCGCTCGTCCGTGAACCCTGGCCTCCAGACGGTCGTAGTCAGGATTGATGAACTGGCAGGCGCGTCCGCATCGTTTCGGATCGCTCGACCGAGAGATACCACAATCGGTGCAGATCCCCCTGGGCTCGGCTGACGCGATCGGCGGCGTCCAAAACGTTGGAGGAGTCGACATGATCTACGCCGCCTGCTGTCGCTTCTTGAGCGATGGCCGCCAAACGCCCAAAACAATATTGGCGACCGTTAAAATGAGGATGGCACCAATTGAATACCATTCGTATGCCAGTGCCGTTGCCAGCAATTCATCAGCCGCCTCTCCTGAAGCAACCTTCCTTGAAATGACCGCCGCCGAGTTGGCCTTCGACTGAATTATGCCGAGCGTCGCCTCAAATGTCCCTATTCCCAGAAGCAGCTTCGCCCACGCCCACCGCCGCTCTTGAAATGGCCGGTGCGCGGCCATCGATAGAAGTCCCGTCACCAGGACCACAGCAAGCGACGGAAGCAGCAGATAGGTGCAGAGCGCACTTATCGTCTCGCGCATGTCTGCGTAGGTTCCGGCGGTATCCTGGGGAGCGGTCAGCAAGATAACGATGTATGCCGACATCGCGCCGATCATCCCGCAGGACGCCAACGTATGTAAGAATTTCAGCGCCTTTCGCATGCGGACCCGCGATCGATCCAATTTCCTGTGAGTTCGACCTCAGCCTTCTTCGCGAAACCGCTAAACAATAAACGGACCTTCGCCTGCAACCTCGTCCATCACCTCTGACACTTTGGATCGTATCTATTTTTTGACACAAGAGCAAGGCAGCCGCACGCGGCGGCTGAAGATCAGGATTGGCTCAGCTTTCGTAGCGGGTATTGCCACGGCGATTGGTATCGATGGGAAGGTCGACAACGAGCGGACGATGGGCCCGTTGCGGACAAGCCTGGCGGGGACAAAGGTGACAGTTGATGCCGATTGGACTGAAGAGGCGCTCGTCGTCGCGGTTGAAGCGGGCGGCATAATCGAGACGATGGGCGTGCCGCAACTCGCAACCGAGAGCGAGAGCGAGGCGATGATCCTGCGTGTCGCGGTTGATCACGGGACGGTCAGCCGTACGACTGATCGTGAAGAACTTCTCACCATCAGGCAGCTCGACGAACTGCGGAAACATGCGCCCTGGCACCGTAAACGCCGAATGGATGTTCCAAACCGGACACGAACCGCCGTATTCTGCGAGGCTGAAAGATGTGGAATTGAAGCGCTTGCTGACGTTGCCCGCCTTGTCCAGACGAAGAAAGAAGAACGGCACGCCGCGAGCACCTTCACGTTGCAACGTTGTCAATCGGTGGCAGGCTTGCTCAAAAGATACGCCGAATTTCGCGGCCAACCTGTCAATGTCATAATTAGTTATCTCTGCGGCACTGAAGAACGACTCGTAGGGCATCAGAACCGCCGCTGCGAAATAGTTGGCCAACTCGACGTGACAGCGCGCAATGCCGACCTCCGAGTCCGTCTCAAAGTGAGCCGTGAGATCGTGTAAAATTTCCTCGCACTCGACCAGACACAAGACATGCGCCAACTGAAAAGTGCGGTTCTGCGGATCGAGGACTTCGGAAAGCTGCAACAGACCTTCATCGGCGTCGTAGAAGCGCAGAGCCTCGCACATGTCTTCTACCGAGGCTGTCTCAACGCGAATACCGTGGCGACTCTTCAGCCTCGCCTTAAGGGTCACGTACACCTCATCGGGGTCGCACGCCTCCTCCTCCCGCAGGCTCTCGGCGGCGTGCTCGAGTGGCTCGAAATAGTTCGAGTGATCTCGGAAGAAGTCATGAATAACCGTCTCTGGTGTCGAGGCAATAAAACCATCCGGCATGCGCTCGCTGCCGAGACGCATCATTCGCTCAAGCGTCGCGCGATGGTTCCCGTAGAGAGCGAGGACCAGCTCGACGAAACGCGGCGCATGGTCGAGAGCGGCCCGGAGTTCCTGGACATCGGGCGGGCGATTGCCGAATACCGGATCGCGGAACATGGCGCGCAATTGCGGCAGCAGGTTCGAGGTTTTGTCGTTGACGAGATCATGCCAGTCGACGCTGTAGACATCGGACAGCGCCATCAGAACTTTCACGGAAAGACTTCGCTGATTGTTCTCCAAAAGATTGACGTACGACGCGCTAACGCCAAGCTCCTTGGCCATCTGCGCCTGAGTCTGATTATGCTCGCGACGCAATTGCCGCAATCGCGGCCCAATGATCATTTTACCCATCCGGCCCTCACAATGCTCTGGCGGCCCTCAAAAGTTCTGGCGGCTCTCAAAAGCTCAAAATATTACAAAATTACAAATAGTTCTATTTGTGAACAACACATTATACACATTGACCCGAAACGTCGTGCTAAGCAATGATTTTCGCGCTAGCTTCTCCTCAACGACGGGGCGCTTGATGCAGCCCAAGTCACTGAACGGGAGAACGCAAGATGCAGAATATTCAGACCAGCGAACCAAACAAGCATATGCACTTCGCCGGAACCGATCTCGAAATCCAGGCGGAGCTTTGCGACAAGAGCGTCACTATAAATGTCATGAAATCCGGCACATGCGTGCACCGCCTGACAATCGATGATGCCGTGGGACGGCTCGAACATGGCTGGATTGCAGACCTCTTCGCCCGCGAAGACCGTGTCGCTCTTTCAGATCTCACGCATCAAGCCGAAGAATACGTCGGCGGACTGAACATCAATCAAGGTTG
>CAZWCL010000037.1:0-13445 GCA_964632265.1 uncultured Hyphomicrobiaceae bacterium
GACATTTGGAAAAGCGTCGAGTGATGCAGTCAGAGGTTTGGCGATGAACACCCATGGGAAGGCGAGCATGTCGGCGATCGTATAGTCGTCGCCGAGGAGATAAGCGCGCCCGTCAAGACGGTTCTCCAGCACGCCCAAGTTGCGGTCGTATTCACCGAAGTAGCGCTTCCTGCCGTATTCAGCGTGCTCCTTTGGGGCGTAATTAACGAAATGGCTCAGCTGTCCCGCCATCGGCCCCTGATTGGCAACCTGCCAGAACAACCACTCCATGAGTTGCTTGCGCGCCAGCGCGCCGCCGGCCGGCATGAACCGGCCGGTCTTGTCGCCAAGGTAGAGGAGAATGGCCCCGCTTTCGAAGACGCTGACCGGTTCGCCGCCGTAGGCTTCGGGCGGGTCCCGGTCGACGATCGCCGGCATCTTGGCGTTGGGGCTGATCTCAAGGTAGGCTGATGTGAACTGGTCACCTTCGGAAAGCTGCATGAGATGTGTCTTGTAATCGAGCGCCATCTCTTCGAGCGCGATCGCGACCTTCCATCCGTTCGGCGTTGGAGCGTAGTAGAAATCGATCATACCTTGGTCTCCTGATCAGGCGTTACTTCGGCCGGCTTGGTCGCCTGCACCGCCGCGCCGCTCGCGAGCATATCGTCTACCTCGGCTGGGCTGTAGCCGGCCTCGGCCAGCACCTCATACGTATCAGCGCCAAGCAACGGGGCGCCGAAGCGATATTGCGGCGGCGTCGCGGAAAAGCGCGCGGGGGGACGTGTCTGGCGGAGCGGCCCGGCTATAGGATGCTCGTTTTCGACGATCAGGCCGTTCGCGGCGATTTGTGGATGGTCGATCATTTCGCGGCGGGTGAGAACTGGTGCACAAGGCACGTCGGCGGCTTCGAGACGCTCAATCGCCTCGGCTGTAGTGATGTTCGCGATCGCCGCCTGCATCGCTTCGAGGCGCTCGTCCTTGTTTTCCTCGCGCAGACGCGCCGTTTCGAAACGCGGGTCGTCGCGCAGTTCGGGGCGGCCCAGCGCTTCAGTGAAGGCGCGCCACTCCTTGTCCTGCATCACTGCGACACTGACGTAGCCGTCCTGCGTTTCGTAGATGAGATCGATGAACGATTGCGCTCGTTCTTGCTCCATCTCATCACCGATGAAGGTGTGCCCGCCCATATCCGACGACCACAGAAATGCCACCACCGTGTCGAGCATCGACAATTCGATGTGCTGGCCCTCGCCGGTACGCTCGCGGGCGAACAAAGCCGCCGAAATGGCCTGCGCTGCCTGGATGCCGGTGACCTTGTCGGGGAGGATGGTGCGCACGAGGCGGGGGCGCTGCTCGTCCGAGCCGGCCTGGACCGTGGTCAGACCAGACACGGCCTGGACCAGGGGGTCGAACACGGGCTTATCGACATAGGGGCCGGTGAAACCGAACCCGGCGATCGAGGCATAAACGATGCGCGCGTTAAGATCGCGGGCCTTGCTCTCACCGATGCCGATGCGTTCGGCGACGCCGGCACGGAAATTTTGTACGACGACATCTGCGCCGGCGATCAGGCGGTGAGCCGCGGCCAGGCCGTCGGGCCGCTTGAGGTCAAGGACGACGGAGCGCTTATTGCGGTTGTTGTTCACGAACGACGCCGAAAAGCCGTTTCGCGCGGTTGCAACGAGCCGCGCGTGGTCGCCGACGCCCGGTGCTTCGACCTTGATGACGTCGGCGCCCTGATCAGCAAGCGTCAACGTTGCAAGTGGCCCGGCAATCATCTGCGTGAAGTCGACGACGCGAACGCCATCCAGTGGACCCGCCATGCGGTCCCTCCTCTGCTTGTGGTCTGCTCTGTCGTCTGGACCGGAGGGCGCACGAGCGCCGACATTCGATCAGGAGTACAGGTCTCGCCGCGAGATTAGCCCGTTGACGGCGCCAATGCGAGCCGGCAGCCGGTCCGTCTCGAAATTGTGAGCAGTGCCGTAATCCGTATGACCAAGCCCAAACAAAAAAGGCCGCGCCATGTGGCGCGGCCTCAACTCAACCGCTACGGGTCAAGGGCTTGTGCAGATTATCAGGCTGCTGGTGCCGTCTCTTTGTCGCCGTCGGCGTTGGCCTCGGCCTCGATCTGGCGGTTGTCGCCTGCGCCAATCGAGATCCGGCGCGGCTTCATGCGCTCGGGCAGTTCGCGAACAAGGTCGATGTAGAGCAGGCCGTCAACGACGTCGGCGCCGGTGACCTGGACGTGGTCGGCAAGCTGGAAGCGGCGCTCGAAGCTACGCTTTGCAATGCCGCGGTGCAGATACTCAGTACCTTCGGCGTCCTCGGGCTTGTTACCCTTCACCGTCAGTGCGCTTTCCTTGACTTCGATATCGAAATCATCCTTGCCGAAACCAGCAACGGCCATGACGATCCGGTAGGAGTTTTCACCTACTTTTTCGATGTCGTAGGGGGGAAACGAGGGTACATCGCCCTCAACGCCGCCCATATTGTCGAGCATCTGGAACAGACGGTCGAAACCGACGGTTGAACGGTAAAGCGGTGCAAAATCAGTTTGTCGCATCACAGGTTCTCCATTTGAAGCAACGAGTGGTTTAGCGCCCTTCCTAACTGCCGGCGCAACGGCTGGCGGATCAATGGACAGGGCTCATTCGTCAGACACCCGCAAGAGCGGCATGTCTAAGCGTAATGTGGTAGGATTGAGCGCCGTTTCAAGACCCTTCGACAAGCGATCGATCGTTTCCTGAGCCAGGCAAACGGTAAGCATGACAGACAGGAAGTAGCCGCCCATGAAACTCGTATCGCTCCCGCGAAATCCAGTGCCTGTCGGGGGCACGGCCGGCATGTTTCCCGGATACGACGGGCGCGCGATGCGCTATGCGATATGGCCGGCGACGCGGGGCCCGAGACGTGGCACGGTGTGCGTTCTGCAAGGCCGCGGCGAATTCATAGAAAAATATTTCGAGACGATCGCGGACCTTCGCCGCCGCGGTTTCGCCGTCGCCATAATGGACTGGCGCGGGCAGGGCGGTTCGGACCGCCCCATCGATGATCCGCGCAAGGGCCATATCGAGGATTTCTCGGAATACGACCGCGATCTGCGCCAATTCATGCGCGAGGTGGTGCTCCCCGACTGTCCACCACCGTACGTCGCTCTCGGGCACTCGATGGGCAGCAATATAGTCCTGCGCAATATCGCAGCCGCCGGCAGTTGGTTCGAGCGTGCCATCCTAATCGCGCCAATGCTCGCCCTATACCCAACCGTGCTTCGCTGTCCCGCCCGAATAGTCGCCCTTTATGCCGCCCTCGGTACAGCGCCAGGGTTCGGGCGCAGCTACGTCCACGGCGGAGTGCCGGCCTCCGGGTACGCAGCGGACTTCGAAGACAACCTCCTGACATCCGACCGGGAACGCTATCAACGCAACCAGCAGCTTGAGCGCACGGCGCCCCAATTGCTGCTTGGCTCACCGACTATCGGCTGGCTGAACGCGGCCATGAAGTCCATGCGGGCGCTTTCCGATCCTGAATTTCCAGGCCGCGTACGGGTACCCGCGCTCGTCTTCGGTGCCGGTCAGGACCGGATCGTGTCAACGGCGGCAGCCGAAAAACTCGGTGCCGACCTCAAGGTTGGAACATATGTGGTGCTGCCCGATGCGGCCCACGAAATCCTCCAGGAGACGAACGACATCCGTGCTCGTTTCTGGGCGACCTTCGATGCCTATCTCAATGTCGCAGAGGAGCGTCCGGTCTATGTCTGATGGCGCGCATCATGCTTGATGGACGGTCAGCCGGCGCCCAATGCGGACCAGAAAAGCGCTACCAGGGCCACGATCGTGAGCAGCGCGGCGAGTCCCAACTCGTAGGCGTGACGGCGGAGTCTCGCTTTGATACTGGCCTGCCGTTTCATGCGGGGAGCCTCGCCAAAAATGCACGCCCCCAAAGTTGACATCGAATTTGGGCACCCGAAAGATACATCCTTGACGCGCGACACATGACCGTGCGGCCAATTGGACAGGCCCGCATCAAGACTTTTTCGGGAATGCGGGTTCATCAGCAGGCCGAAAAACGTAGAGCTGACGGCCGGAACCTGAAGCAAACAGACGAACTGGCATCCGGGCGCGATCAGGCGGCTTCACGATGCGTCAAGAAGAACGGGAAATTCCGGGACATCAAGCCGGTCACCGGTCTTCAGGGCGAGGTCTGGAAACGGTGGCGACGTTGCTTTGCCGGGCAGGCGCACGAAGCGTGCGTCATCGCCCACCAGGCGCAACGAGAAGGCTCGCCGCTGTGTACTCGGGCTATTGTTGACCGGGGCGCCATGGACGGTTCGATAATCGAAGGCTATGGCGTCTCCGGGTGACAAGGCCCAGCCGCGGATATCAAACGCCGTGCGATCGGCGTCTATATCAGGCAAGGTATCGAGGCCATCGCCTTCGTTCAGTGCCTTGCCGTTAAAGTACTGTGGTTGGAACAGCCGGTCACCCTTATGGGAGCCGGCAATGAACTCCAGCGTGCGTTCACGAGGCACCTCGTCCAGCGGCACCCAGAAGCTCACCGTTTTGGGGCCTTGCACACAATAATACGGGGCATCCTGGTGCCAGGGCGTGGCAACGCCGGCTTGAGGCTCCTTGACCAAGACGTGCTCGTGGAAGAGGCGCACTTCCCGCGAGCCCATCAACTGAGCGGCGAGGACTGCCACCGGCGAGTTGAATATGAAATCCCGATATTCAGGAATACGCTGCCAGTTGCAGTAGTCGGAGAGGAAGCGGCCGCCACCGCCGTCGCCCATGTAACTGCGTCCAAAGGGGCCCGGATTCTCGATATTGTAGCCGACGCCGCTGCGCAGCGGCTCGATCCACTCCTTGAAAACACCTCGGACGGGGACAACCCCGTCGGTTCGGAATGCGGCGACCGTCGCCTCGTCGAGTTCAATCGCCACAGCTCACCGCTCCTCAAAATGACGCGAGATCATTGTTCCACTTGTCGGTGACCAGCATCGAACCCGGCTTGTGCGTGATGACCAGCGGCAGCTTCGCATCAAGGACAACCGACTGAGGGGTTACCCCACAAGCCCAGAAAACCGGCACGAAATCGTTGTGCACAATTGGTGGCGGGTCACCGTAATCGGGCTGCATGATATCGCCGACGCCTATCTTCTCGGGCAGCCCAAAGTGGACCGGTGCGCCGTGGACGTCGGGAAACCGTGACGTGATCTGGATCGAACGGATCGCATCGGCCGGTGTCATCATGCGCATGGATACGACCATCTTGCCGCGGAAAGGGCCTGCCGGGGTGCAATCGATGTTGGTGCGGTACATCGGAACCACGGTGTCGCGCTCGAGGTGATGGATCGAAATACCGGCTTCGATCAGCGGCGCTTCGAACGAAAATGAACAGCCGAGCACGAACGCAACGGAGGTGTCCGTCCAATAGTTTGAAATGTCCGTCGGCTCATCGACACATTCGCCGTTCTCGAAAACTCGATAGCGCGGCAGGTCAGTGCGGATATCCATGTCGCCGAGATCGGGCAGGGTTGGGTCGCCGACCGCGCTCATGCCGATCAGCGGGCACGGCTTGGGGTTGCGCTGGCAGAAAGCGGCGAAGTCCGTGGCGTAGGCTGCATCGACGATACACAGATTGCCCTGGACAAAGCCCGGTGCAACGCCGGCAGTGTGGCCGGACATTTCGCCCCGGCGGCACGCGAGGCGGGCCTGCATGGCCGAATGGGCAACGGTCGGCGCCTCGCTTGTAGCGGCTAGGAATTGCATCGGTTTTTCCTCTTTTCATTAGTGCTACTCAATCACAGGCAGAGCCTTGTTGTCAGCCCTTTTTGGCGCACCCTTCTGGTCTCGTGAGCCCAACTCCACTAGCGTTGCCACCGCCATAACGGCACATGCGGTCAAGAGCGGTTCCGAAACCCATGACGTCTTCCAAAGTGGCCGGCGAAGCGACCGGTCTCGCACGCCTCGGGCAAAACATTGTCCGTGATCTCAACTTCCTGAACCAACCGGCCGCCAATTGGGTCCCGGAGCACACCGGGCCAGATGGCAAACCGGTGCTGGATGTTCTCGTCGTCGGCGCCGGCATGTGCGGTCTCGTTGCCGCGTTCCAACTACGCCGGATCGGAATCACCCGCACGCATGTCATTGACGCGGCGCCGGCAGGACTGGAAGGGCCTTGGCGGACATTCGCGCGTATGGAGACGCTGCGCTCGCCCAAGCATCTGTCTGGGCCGGCCGCCGGTCTGCCACACCTTACGTTTCGGGCCTGGCACGAAGCCCGGTTCGGAGCTGAGGCCTGGGCGAAACTCGGTTACATCCCGCGTGAAATGTGGGCTGACTATCTTGTCTGGTACGGCAACGTCACCCAGGCGGATGTCGCCAACGGCTGGCGGCTCGAGACGCTTACGGCGGCTGAAAGCCGATCAGGCGGCAAGCTCTGGGGGGCGAGCCTCGCCGAGCCGGGCGGAACGCGCCACGTACGCTACGCCCGCGTCGTGGTTCTTGCTACAGGCCGTGATGCCCTCGCTGCACCGCGCATACCCGGACCTTTTCAGCCGTTCCTCGGCGCGGGCGTCGACCACACCGGCCATGCACCACCGCGTGAGGCCATGGGGGGGCGCGACATTGCGGTTATCGGCCTTGGCGCCTCGGCTTTCGATTATGCGGCGGAAGCGCTCGAAGCTGGCGCGCGGCGGGTTGTCATTCTTGGACGTTCCCGGAAGCTTTCACGGATCAACAAGGCAAAGCAAATCGGCTATGCAGGCTTCCTGCACGGCTTTCCGCGCCTGCCGGACACTGAAAAACTCGAAATCCTGAGCTACATCTTCGAGCGTGGGATCGCGCCGCCCCACGGCACCGTCAAACGGGTCATGCGCCACCGCAACGTCGAGCTCGTTCTCGGCGCGTCGGTCGCAAACGTTTCGCGCACCGTAGACGGGCGGCTCAGCCTCGGCACGGCGCAAGCCCGGTACGACGTCGACCGCGTCATCCTCGGTACGGGCTACCGGATCGACATCGCGAAGGCGCCTTTCCTGCGCCAGATATCAGGATCGATCCGCACCTTCCGAGATGTTGTGGATGGATCGAGCGGCGCTGGCGAACTCCTGGACTTCCCCTATCTCGACGATGGTTTTCAGTTCACGGCGAAGTCGGCGGATGTCCCGCTGCCGCTCGACCGGCTCGCCTGTTTCAATCACGCCGCCATGGTCGCACTTGGTAATCTCGCCAATGACATTCCCGCCGTCAGCGAAGGCGGCGACCGGCTATCACGCTACATTGCCGGTGTTCTCTATCTCGAGGATCGCGGCCAGCACCGGACAAACCTCGAGAATTACCGGGATGCTGAGTTGGATGGCACTGAAATTCCAGGCTTGCGTGACTACTGGCCGGCTGTGTGAGAAGCCGGCGGGTCCGTCTGGCGGCCCAACCTCATACCCAACCAAAGTATTAGACCCATCGTCCGGATTCACATTTGCGCGAACAGCGTTTCATTTGGCTGGGTAGAGTTTCCTTAGAGCGCGCCCGTCGCCGATGTGGTGGATCCCACATCAAGGCGGCGCAACGAAGCTGAGCGGTCAATTTCGTTGCATCCCTCTGGGACGCCACGCTTTTCCGCCCCGGATGCGGTACATGTCGATTCAGCCTAATCTTCTTCTGCACGACCCTCATAGCGGTCCGGATCAAGCCCGAGCTTCAACCACGTTCGCCGCATGTGGTCGGGCAGCGGGGCGGTGATGTCGATCGGCTCGCGGGTCATGGGATGCGGGATGACAAGGCGGCGGGCATGAAGATGGAGGCTGTCTTCGATCTCGTCTTCGCCAAAAATCGGATCACTCGGATACTTGTTATCGCCGATGATCGGATGGCCGAGGATGTCCATGTGGGCGCGCAACTGATGCTGACGCCCGGTAACCGGTTTGAGCGACATCCAGGCCGCCTTGTTGGCGACGGCTTCAATGACTGAATAATGCGTCGCGGCGTGCATCGCACGCTCCTGCTCGCCGGGCTCGGATTTGCGGATCCGGTCGCCCTCCGGGCCGGAGGCCTTGACGAGTGCTGCGTCGACCTTGCCCTGTTGCGGGCGCGGCACGCCCTTCACGAGCGCCCAATAGGTCTTCTTGGCCGCGCGGGTAGAAAATGTCTGTCCGAGCTTCGAGGCAGCGTCACGGGTCTTTGCTATCAACAGGACGCCGGTCGTGTCGCGATCGAGGCGGTGGACCAGCCGTGGGCGTTTGTTGCCGAAGCGGTCGGCCATACCGGTGAGCAGCCCGTCAACGTGGCGCTTGGTTCCCGTGCCGCCCTGCACAGCGAGGCCACGCGGCTTGTCGATGACAAGGACCGCATCATCCTCGAACAGGATCAGGCGCTCGATGAAGTCACGATCCGCCTTCGATACACCCGGTGTGGATTTGGGCGACGGCTTGGCGATCGTATCGCGGCCTTCACCCATCTGAATCGATTTCGGAATACGCACTTTCTGGCCAGCCTCGACGCGCGCATTGGATTTCACGCGCTTTGAATCCAATCTAATCTGGCCGGTGCGCAGCAGCTTCTGGAGATGGCTATGGGTCAGTCCCGGATAGCGCAGGCGAAACCAACGGTCGAGCCTGAGCCCGTGCTCGTCGCGATTGATCTCAACTGGTTTGGCTGGATTGTCGGTCATGCGAACATTCCCCGCCCCATGTGAAGCCCGGCAAATAATGCCAGAATACCAAGGGCAACGGAGGCCAGGAGATAGGCCGCCGCCATTGCATGGTCGCCGCGTTGGACAAGAACTGCAACATCCAGCGAAAAAGTCGAAAATGTCGTCAGGCCACCAAGGATGCCGGTCGCAACAAACAGGCGCAGCTCAGGCGTCGCATCAAGGCGGTGGGCGAGCGCCTCGATGAGAACGCCCATGAGAAATGATCCGGCGAGGTTGACCACGATCGTGCCCCAGGGAAAGCCGGCGCCCAGCCACCTCACCGTCCCGACGTTCACGAGATAGCGCAATCCGGCACCTATCGCTCCCCCGGCGCAGACCACTAGGAATAATCGCATAAAGCCGTCCTGACCGGCGCCTCAGTCGAGGCGCTCACGCTTGGCGAATGGGCGGCCAATGGCCCAGCCGATCGCCCATCCGATGGCTAGCGCAACAATCATGATCCCAAGAAACGTCATCTGCTCGACGTCATTCTGGCCGTCCGGCGACTGATAGGTGAAACTCCTCGAAACCCACGCGGCAACGGGCGCGCTGACGAACGCCGCGGCTGCGGCCGCGCTGACCGCGCCGCAGATCATCGCGATAACATATCTCATGGGCTTCAAATCCCCCAGCGTGTCGCCATTTGCGAACCGTCGCTATTTCACTTCCCAAAACCAGATCTCGCGGGCATCGGCGTAGTTTGAATAGTAGCCGAGCCATGAGAACCACTCCATCAGCCACTTCGCCGACGAGCGGTAGCCGTTCCACACATCGATATGATCGCCGGTCGGGCTACCGGGTCTGTCGATCGAGCGATGCCAATAGTCCTTTATATAAATGATGCCACTGCGTCCGAAAAGTTGCGGGTAGAATTCGGCGACATCGTTGGCCCGTATACGCTCGACCTGGCCGACACCTGGGAGTTTCGCCCGCGAGATCGCGTTGGCCACTTCATGGGCGCGGATAAAATGCATCATCTCGGGCGGATGGGCCGAGCACGTCAAACAGCCCGATATCTGGTCCGGCCTCACCCCGGCGCGCTTTAGCGAGACGCCCATGCGGATCGCGCACTGGTTGGCGAATGTGGGGAAACCGGCTTTGGCGAAGTTGCCGTGATAAGAGCCGGTTTTGGGTGCGATGCACGGTGTCTGCACGCTCTCGTTGATCGGATGGCCGTACCAAAGGTTCTTGAACTCGACCATGCGCATTCCCCTCTTGCCAGCCGCCGGCCGCCACAACGTCAATGCGATACATCTGCCGCGTGCCGCACTGTTCCCATTATAATGCTATCCTTGGCAACAATGAAGCGAACTCGGATCGATAGAGCGATCGCAATCAGCCTTCTCTCGCAGCATTTCGTCGCTAGCGCGTTGACTACTCACCGCTCGGCAGGCTCATATATCAGTTGGAGCGATTGTCTATGCCCGATTGTCCACGCCCGATTGTCGATGCCCCGCGGGGCGGTCGTCTGCGCCAAACCAGGAGAAAGCCATGTCCGTCGATACCCAAGCCTACACACTCGATGCACTCGCTCAAGATATCCGATCGATCCTCAAGACCGATGACAGTCGTGCCGGAAAGGATAAAATCGCCGCACTGGTATCACGGGCGCTGACCGATAAGGCTTTCATCGAAACGCATCTCAAGGATCGCGCGGCCGGCGAGCATCCCCGCGAAGTCCTCTACGAAGATGACGAACTCGGGTTCTGCATCTGTGGCCACGTCTACGCCGGGGAGGCGATCGGTGAGCCGCACGACCACGGATCAAGCTGGGCGATCTACGGTCAGGCGGTCGGGGAAACCGATATGACCGACTGGAAGATTGTCGAGCGCGGCGACGGCGTCGATACCCCTCACCGGGTCGAAGCCGTCCGCACCTATACTATGGTGCCCGGTGATGCACACTTCTACGATGTCGGCGACGTGCACTCGCCGAACCGGGCCAAACCGGTCAAGTTGATCCGTATCGAAGGCGCCAACCTCGATCACGTCCAGCGTTCGAATATCAAGAAAAAGTAGCGGCCGCGCCCAGACGAGCGGCAAGGGAAACGGCGGGCGCCTGTTGCACCCGCCGTTTTTTTGCGGAGTTCCCCGCTTCCTATGCAGCCGCCAGGCGGAAGTTGGCGCGCTCTTGTTCGTCGAGCCGGTCGACGAGACCAATCTCCCAGGCGATATACTGGCGTGCAGCCTCGGCATCGCCGTCGTTGCGCTGGTGCGTGTGGAAGAGAAAATCGATGCACGCGTCATCCGACGGCGTATCGGGCGACGCTACCGCCACGAGGCCGGCCGCCGCCCAGGCGTCGGCGTCACCGCCCAACTGACGCACGCCCGTGATGCCAAGCTCACCGAGCCGCTGAGCGGCGAGCGCTGCGACGTCCGGGTCGTTTGCGACGAGGACCACGGGCACGTCCGGCTTGAGGGCAACATCGTCAAGCTTTGGACGAATCGACCAGGTCGCACTGTCGATATGCCCCGCGCGATACGTCATCGATGGGCGCAGATCGAGCAGTTGCACGCGGCCCGCGTCGCGCATCTCAGTGAGTTCGGCGGCTGAAACCGGCGGAACCGGCGTCACACCGGCACCTTCGCGTTGCGGCAGATCGAGGCCGCGTGCGGCCGCAATCCCGCCCTCCAGCACGGCGGCCTCATGGCCGAGTTGATACAGCCAGTTGGCCACCATTGGCGCGCGGATCATGTCATCATCGAGCAGGACCATGCGCGCACCCTTGACGCCGACCCATTGGTCGGTCGCCTGAACGAGTTGGCCGCCCGGCGCGTGACGCGAGCCGGCCACGCCATCGGCCGCGAATTCCTCGGCTGTGCGGACGTCGAACACGTACGTGGTCCGGCCATCATCGGACAACCACTCCTCGACAGCATTTCGATCGAGGACCGCGACGCCTGTCTTCTCGGCGCGGTCACGCGATTTCGCGGAAAGTTCCGCGCGTTTTTCCGTAGCCGTGGGGCCTTGCGGGTAGCTACGTGTCGCGCCGAGTTCGTTTTTGTAACCGGCCAGAAACCAACCCTGCGTGCCGTTTTCCAGGGCGTAGACGGGGTTCGGGACGCCGTGATCGATCAACGTCTGGGCACCAAGGATCGATCGTGTCCGCCCCGCGCAGTTGACGATGATCGTCGTCTCCGGGTCCGGCACGATTTCACGCACGCGCAGTGCAAGCTCACCGTTCGGGCAGCAGATGCCGCCCGGGATATTGAAACGGTTGTATTCGGCAAACGGGCGCCCATCGACGATGATATGGTTGGTCTCGTTGCGTTGCAGCTCGGCGACTTCTTCAGGCGTCTTGCGCGGGGTGTGGCGTTCAATCTCTAGGATTTCACCGAACGTCTTGCTTGGCAGGTTGACGCCTTCGAAAAGCTCATAGCCGGCGTCCGCCCAGGCTGCCGCCCCGCCGCTCATAATCGCAACGTCAGTATAGCCCAGCGCATCGGCGCGGGCGGCGGCGAGATCGGCTATACCGTTGTCATCGTCGAAGAGAACCAGCGGGCAATCACGCCGCGGCACGACCTCGACGAGACGTGTCTCGAACACGCTGTAGGCGACCGGCACAGCAAAAAACGGATGGCCGTTGCCATACTGGCCATGCTCACGCACATCGATGAGGGCGATTTCGCCATCATCGCTTAATGCCTGCTTTACTTCCTTGGCGGTAACAGTCTTGGTCATCGGTCAGCTTTCCTCGCCGTGGTCATTGTCATCATCGACGCGCTCGGCGCGCCGGGGGTCATCGCGGACGCGCTCGGCGCGCCGGGCTTCGAAGTACGCGAGACGCTTCTTGATCTCGCGTTCGAAGCCGCGTTCGGGTGGTGCATAATACCTATCGCGCGCCATCCCGTCGGGGAAATAGTTCTGGCCCGAAAATCCCTCTTCTGCGTTGTGGTCGTATTCATAACCCGCGCCGTAGCCCTCATCCTTCATCAGGCGCGTCGGGGCGTTCAGGATGTGCTTCGGCGGGCTCAGCGAACCCCCCTGACGGGCTGCCTGCATTGCAGCCTTGTAGGCGGCGTAGGCGGCGTTAGACTTGGGCGCCGTCGCCAGATAAACCGTCGCCTGCGCCAGCGCGAGTTCACCTTCGGGGGATCCCAGAAAATCAAACGTGTCTTTTGCAGCCAGTGCCTGTGTCACGGCCTGCGGGTCCGCCAACCCGATATCCTCGATCGCCATGCGCACCAGCCGGCGGGCGATAAAGAGACGATCCTCGCCACCATCGAGCATACGTGCGAGCCAGTAGAGGGCTGCATCCGGGTCCGAGCCGCGCACCGATTTGTGTAACGCTGATATAAGGTTGTAGTGGCTCTCCTGACCCTTGTCGTAGATGGGGGCTCGCCGCTGCACCACTCCAACGAGCTTCGCGCGGTCGAGCGCTTTCTCGCTCGGCTCAACGGCGCCAAACAACACCTCAACCAGATTTATCGCCGCCCGCCCGTCACCATCCGCCATCGCCACCAGCGCATCGCGCGCATCGTCTTCAAGCGGCAGAGCCCGGCCCTCGGCTGCTTCGGCGCGGCCAAAAAGTTCCGACAGCGCGGCATCATCCAAGCGATGAAACGTCAGCACCATGGCGCGGGACAGGACGGCCGGGTTGAGTTCGAACGATGGATTTTCAGTGGTCGCGCCGACCAGTGTGATGGTGCCGTCTTCCATATGCGGCAGGAAACTGTCCTGCTGGGCGCGATTGAAACGGTGGATCTCATCGATAAAGAGCAGCGTACCGCGGCCGGCCGCACGCAACGCCTTGGCACGTTCGAAGGCTTTGCGCAGATCCTGT
>CAZWCL010000038.1:0-13376 GCA_964632265.1 uncultured Hyphomicrobiaceae bacterium
CGGCGATTGCCGGTGCCGGGTTGGTCACATCGTCGAGCTTGAGCCAGGAGGCGCGGTTTGGTTGGTGCGGCATGCCATCAGACCTTGCTGTAAAGTGGACGCTTTGTCCGATCGTTCTACGCGGTCGGCCGATACATGGGAAACATATCCGCGATTGGCTTTGTCTCGGGGGTACGATCAGGCTACCGTTAAGTTCAACACTTTAGCGGTGCCTGCGACAGGCGCCCGGAGACAGGCCATGCCGCGTCGCGCACGCATATCCGTCATCAACCCGAATTCGAACGAGGCCGTCACGGCGGGTGTGTCGGAAGCGCTCCAGCCGCTTCGGTTTGGCGATGGGCCGGAAATCCAATGCGTCACGGTCGGGGAGGGCCCGATTGGTATCGAGACCCAGGCGGATGTCGAACAGGCCGTTCAGCCGCTCGCGCGCATGGTGGCGGCGGATAACACGAGCGATGCTTTCGTCATTGCGTGCTATTCGGACCCCGGTATCGACATTTGCCGGGAGATCACCAATCGCCCTGTCTTTGGCATCAATGAATGCGGTGTCGCGACAGCGCTGACGCGTGGCGACCGGTTCGGTGTCATTGCGGTGCGCGATGCGTCCGTCCGCCGTCATCTCAAATATCTTCGCCAACTTGGTCTGATGGAGCGGCTCGCCGGGGAGCGCGCGCTTGACATGAGTGTCGCCGAGACGGCGTCGGGCTCGCAAACGCTGGCGCGCATGATCGAGATCGGCGGCGCGCTCCGCGATGATGATGGCGCCGACGTCGTCGTCATGGGCTGTGCCGGCATGGCGCGTCACCGGGCAGCGCTGGAAACTGAACTCGGCGTCCCCGTTATCGATCCATGTCAGGCCGCCGTCGCAATGGCGCTCGGTGCCGTCATGTTCAACGGAACGCGGAAGTAGAGCGGCGCCTATGCAGCATTTTCTGGAATTCGGCGACAAGGCCGAAGATCTTCTCGAACTTGCGGCGTACGTGCCGAAGCCTGTCCCGGCAATCTGCCGGGAACTGTTTCGCAGCGATGTCGAGAAGCATTGGCAACCGCTTGCGGCTTAAGATGTGCCACAAGCCATCATTGAATTGATCCGGCCAGACGAGGCGGAGGAGGGCAAATCATGACGGGTCGAAACATAGGTTCACAGGACCCTCGTTCGCTAAAAGGGCGCCGCGCGCTGATTACCGGGGCGCAGCAGGGTATCGGCCGGGCGACAGCGCTTGCATTGGCTAATGCCGGGGCGGACGTTGCCGTCAATTGGCTCGACGATGAAGCGGCAGCGAAGGATCTGCGCGACGAAATTACAGGCGCCGGCGGGTGTGCGGTTCTCGTGCAAGCGGACGTCTCGCGGACGATCGAGATCCAAGCCATGGTCGACGACGCGCACAACCAACTCGGCGGTCTCGATATCCTCATCAACAATGCCGGTATCTTTCCGCGCTCCGAGTTTCTTGAACTGGTCGAAGACGAGTGGGATCAGGTCTTTGCGGTCAATCTCAAGGCGCCGTTTCTGGCCGCGCAGGCGGCGGCACGGCGCATGGTGGCGGACGGTATCCAGGGTGCGATTGTCAATGTTTCATCCAGTTCGGTGCGCGGCCATCATCTCGGCGTTCATTACTCAGCGACGAAAACGGGGATTATCGGCCTGACCCGCTCTATGGCTCTGGCGCTCAGTCCACATGGCATCCGCGTCAACGCGATTGCTCCCGGTCTGACCGACACGGCACAACCGCGCTATCAGTTCTCCGAAGATGAACTGACGGTTGCCGGCTCCGATATTCCGCTTGGTGGGCGGATCGCAGATCCTTCGGCCATTGCCGACGTCATCGTCTTTCTGGCCGGTGATGCAGCGCGCTTCATGACCGGGGAACTTGTGCACGCCAACGGCGGTATCTACATGGGCTGAGTAAGCCAAAGGGCGCCTAGAATTCGCGCTCTGCAACCGAGGATCGATCAGATGGCGACGCCAGCCGCGCTTCCAGAAATCCACGAGGCCGACGCACCCGACCACATACGTGTCATCTACGAGGAGATCAAAGAGGCCACGGAGCTTCCGCTGGTCAACCTGATCTACCGGCATTTTGCCGCAGAACCCGGTGTGCTCGACTGGGTCTGGCGAACCCTTGCCCCACTTTATCGATCGGTTGAACTCAAGGAGGCGGCAAGAGCCCTTACCGATGGTATCGAACGGCCCGGGCCGTCGCCGCTCGTGGCAGCGGTCACGGGCGACGACCTCGTCCAATGCAAACTTGTTGTCGATGCCTATAACAGCGGTAATACGCAAAACCTGATCGGGCTTACTTCACTTGTCCGTCTGCTGCGGGCCGAGGCCGGCGCCGGTGGGCAGTCGACAAGCCTGACACCGCGCAAGCAAACCGGGGCTGTGCCGGTAAATGTGCCGTTCCCGCCCATCGTCAGGCGTGATACGCTTGACGCGTCATCGGCGAAACTCGTCGAAGCTCTTGGCGCGCGTCACCGGGTGGCGGAGGGTGCCGTCCCAAGCCTCTATTTGCATCTGGCCAATTGGCCGGCCGCGCTTGAGGCTGCGAATGTGTATCTGGCACCGATTATCGAAGCGGCTGGTTGGAGGACGCTCGTGGATAGCGTCGTTCAGGAGGCGACGGCAACGGCCGACGGCCTGGCGCTTGCGACGTCGCTTGCCCCTGACCCGCCGCCGGCTGAGGTGCGAAAACGGCTGACCGATACGGTAGAGACGTTTGTTGGTGCGACGATCCCGGAGATGGTTGTCGTTGGCCGTCTTCTCGAAATACGGCATTGATTACACGAAATAAGTGCCGCAGTTCGACCCACAAGGGGTGCGAATTCAAGTATTTACAATGGTAAAAGCACTAAAATATCGTGCGTTCACACGCGCGAATGCCGGAGACGCCATGACTCTCAATCTCGTCTATTTTGCCTGGGTGCGCGAACGTATCGGGCGGGGTGCGGAGACACGCGACGTGCCCCGAACGGTCGAGAGCGCACGCGATCTGATGGCTTGGCTTTGCGAGCAAGATGAGGGGTACCGCGCCGCGTTCGCGGATCCAAAGTGCGTTCGCGTGGCGATCGATCAGGAACACGCTGATCACGACCAACCTATTGCAGGCGCAAGAGAAATCGCGTTCTTTCCACCTGTGACGGGAGGGTAGCGTGGGCGTCCGGGTTCAGACCGACGATTTCGATGTCTCAGCCGAAATCGCAGCCCTTACCGAGGGGCGCACCGATATTGGTGCCGTCGTCACGTTCACGGGAACGGTGCGCGGCACGGCGAAGTCTGGTGCGATTTCAACGATGACGCTTGAGCACTATCCCGGCATGACGGAGGCCGAACTTGGCCGCGTCGAAGCCGAAGCGCAGGCCCGCTGGCCGTTGCAGGGCTCGACAATCGTGCACCGTGTTGGTGCCCTTTTTCCCGGCGATAACATAGTACTCGTCGTCACTGCTTCAGCGCACCGCCAAGCCGCCTTCGAGGCGGCGGAGTTCCTTATGGATTATCTAAAAACGCGGGCGCCGTTCTGGAAGAAGGAGGCGGATGGTGAGGGCCGCGGAACTTGGGTGGATGCGCGCGAAAGTGATCAGGTGGCACGGGCGCGCTGGGAAAATAACTGATGTTTCGCCAATGATGCCGGGCGGTTGTTCAAATCGCTGAGCGCCTCGGACGGTCAAGAGCGGCTTCCAGAGCAAGGCTCCGGCTTTGCTGTGCCGAGACGGTAATGAAGCCCCAAATGAGTCCGAGTATCGCAACGAGAGCGCCGGCGACGATCAGCCGGGTCATCGCATCGATACCGATCGCAAAGATGAAATTCACGATTTCAAGCAAGCCCATCCAGAACAAGGTCGGCATGCCGACGATCAACAGACCGCTGAGGAACACGGTCGCAATTGACCCGTCTCCTCGTTCGCGCTCGCACCCAACGGACTGGGCGGCAGTTAATGTACTAGCGCTGATGTCTGACATACTCTGGAACCCCTCGCATGATTGGTTCTGAAAAGTTGTGCCCTGACAATTCCGGCGAGCGAATGCCGGCTAGCCTACTCTGCTTTCCGAATCCGCCGGGGTGGGCGGACCTGCAAGTGTACGGACGCAATAAACATGGGGGGTGTTAAAAAACTATGCTGTAGCGTGCTTCGAAATCAACAAGAAATTTTACATTTTGGTATGTTTCATGAATTGTAAAGCTGGAGCACAAAGGGGAAGCCGCTGCCAACCGCCTGAAATTGAACAGATTACTTTGCCCCCCCCCGAACCGAGTCAGCGGATGTGTTGCACCGGTTGGCGCCACTATCGTGTTTTGTCCAGACGCGCATGACATTGAGACCTATTCGCACCTGCAGCGAGTAGTTTTATTTCCAGGATGAAAATGGCGTCTCGGGGACAGGCGAAATTGGCGCGTCACCTGCCTTAAGCCTGAGAAGATTATCAACGGTCAACTGCCCCATTTTATTCCGAGTGTGCTGCGAGGCCGAACCGACGTGAGGCAGTAAAACAATATTCTCGAATGTCATGAGTTCGGGGTCGAAATTCGGTTCATCGACCATGACGTCGAGACCTGCAGCCGCGATGGTTCCATCGCGCAGTGCCTGCTTTAGTGCGGCTTCGTCGATCACAGAACCGCGGGAGATATTTATGACGATGCCGCGGGACCCGAGTGCTGCGAGTACTTCGGCGTTTATCATGTTGTGCGTTTCAGCAGTGCCGGGCGTCACGCAGATCAGCGTGTCGACCGCTTCGGCCAATGCCGTGGCACTGTCGTAGTAGGTATAATCGACGCCCGCCTGCTTGCTGCGACCGAAATATGAAACCGGTAAGCCGAACGCCTCACAACGCGTGGCTATTGATTTCCCGATTCGGCCGAGGCCGACGATGCCGACGGAGCGGTCGCGGAGACTGTGGGGGGTGAGGCGATAATCGCCCTCTTTCGCCCAACGGTCCGCCATCAGATAGTCTCGCGCCTGGGGTAATTCGCGCGCCGTCATGATCAAGAGGCCGAGAGCTGTGTCAGCGACCTCCTCGGTCAATACGTCCGGTGTATTCGTGACGACGATGCCGCGTTGCCTGGCGGCATCCGTGTCGACCCCGTCGTAGCCGACACCAAAATTCGAGACGAGTTTCACGTTTGGAAGACGGTCCAGCATGCCGGCATCGACGTGAGCTGAATGGCCGCCATGGGCGATGCCGATCGTGTCGGCGGCGATGCGATCCATCAGGGCGTTCTTGTCCGCTGTCTGATCGAGCCGGTAGACATCGAAATGCTGCTCGAGCTGTTCTTGAATCATCGGCATCAGGCCAGCGGTCATCATCACGGTCGGCTTGCTCATGGTATCTCCCTTTAAGCGCAGCGACGGTATTGGTCTCGATTTGCGAAACTGCTTCGGCATAGTGACGACTGAGTTCAATCAACGCAAATCAGATATGACGATCGTCGCGAGTGGCGAGACATGTGGCAGGGCGACGTGATGCTGGCTGGAAAAGTTAACGAAACATATGACGTTGCCATTGTCGGCGGCGGTCACAACGGGCTCGTTTGCGCGGCCTATCTGGCGCGCGCTGGGCGGCGGGTCGTCGTTCTCGAAAAGAACGCTCAGGTTGGCGGGGCGGCCGTCACAGAGGAGTTCCATCCCGGCTTCCGCAATTCGGTGGCATCCTACACGGTGAGCCTGCTGAACCCGAAAGTTATCCGGGAGCTCGAACTCCAGCGGCATGGCCTTCAAATCATCGAGCGGCCGGTGCCCAACTTTTGGCCCGCTGCTGATGGACCGGGTCTACTCATGCCCTACGGGCTCGAGGCCCGGCAGGCGGCAATCGCGGCCGTGTCCGAGCGTGATGCAGAGGCGTTGCCTGCTTATGATGCGGCTCTCGAAGAGGCAGCCGATTTTTTGCGCCGCCTCGTGCTCACGACCCCGCCAAATGCGGGCGGGGGGCTAGCCGAATTGATCCGAAATGCTGGGCTGGGGAAGCGAATTGCCGGTCTGGGTGTCGATCGTCAGCGACTTCTGGTCGATCTGTTCACAAAAAGTGCCGCGGACTTTCTCCACGAGTGGTTCGAGCATGATATTGTCAAAGGTGCTTTTGCTTTCGATGGCGTTATAGGCGCTTTCGTATCGCCGTTCACGCCGGGCACGGCTTACGTTCTGCTGCATCACTGTTTTGGCGAAGTAAATGGCAAGGCGGGCCTGTGGGGACATGCGATCGGCGGTATGGGGGCGATCACCCAGGCTATGGCGGCGAGCGTTCGCGAAGCCGGCGGTGAAATAATTACTCAGGCGAGGGTTTCTTCTATCGAAGCGCCCTATGGGCGGGCTGAGGGGGTTTGTCTTGCCAACGGCGATTTCGTCAAAGCGCGCGCGGTCGCTGTCAATCTGCCGCCCAAACTTCTGTTTCGCGACCTCATAAAACGCGGCGACGTGTCTGAAGATGTTCGCGCGCGCTATCTCCGGCTGCGCAGCGGATCTGCGACCTTCCGTATGAATGTAGCACTGCGCGAGTTGCCCCGGTTTTACGGAAGGCCGGGGGACGGGACAGTGCAGCCGCATCACGGCGCGGGTATCGTGATTGCGCCGGGGCTTGGTTATCTCGAAAAGGCATATCTCGATGCGCGGCGCGATGGGTGGTCGGCGGAGCCGATCATCGAAATGCTCATCCCTTCAACAATCGACAGTACCCTGGCGCCCTCCGGACAGCATGTCGCAAGCTTGTTCGTTCAGCATGTTGCGCCTCAACTCCCTGATGGTCGGAATTGGGCCAACAGCCGGGAGAAAGAAGATTTCGCCGACCTCGTCATTGAGACCGTCACGCGGTATGCGCCGAATTTCCGCAGTAGCATTATTGCGCAACAGGTGCTCAGTCCGCTCGACCTCGAGCAACGCTTCGGCCTGATCGACGGGGATATTTTTCACGGCCAACTTGGCATCGACCAAATGTTCTCGACACGGCCGGTACTCGGTAATGCCAATTACCGCCTGCCGCTCCAGGGACTTTATCTGTGCGGCTCGGGAGCGCATCCGGGTGGCGGTGTGACGGGGGCGCCCGGCCACAACGCGGCTCGCGAAATTCTGCGCGATCTCAGATGGCAGCGTTGAGCGACGCTATGTCTGGGTATGGCTGGGGCTTCACCGATCTCATGCCGGATCGTCACTTGAGGTTGTGTTGTGAGTGTGCTTGGTCATGGCATAAGGACGCCAGTTATTCACTGAATCGAGGCATGCGCACATGGCTGCACAAAAGGATCGCGAGATCGTTCTGATCGGCTTTCTTCAGGCACAGAACTGCTCGAATTACGTCGGCTCCTGGCGCCACCCCGCCTCGCACTCCGATTTCATGACAGCCGAATATTATCAGCGTATCGGTCGTGCGCTCGAGGCCGGCAAGTTTCATCTCGCCTTCTTCGATGACCGCCTGGCGATGCCGGATATCCTGGGCAATGATCATCGTGCTGCTGTCGAAGCCGGCGTTCGCGTCGTCAAGATGGATCCGGCGACGATCCTCATGGCCATGGGCATGGCGACATCGAAGCTCGGGCTGGGGGCGACATATTCGACGAGCTATTACGAGCCGTTCCATGTGGCGCGAGTTTTTGCGACGATGGATCACATGCTCGGCGGGCGAGTGGCGTGGAATGTCGTCACCTCGCTCAACCGCTCCGAAGCGCAGAACATGGGGCAGGATGACCCCGTGGCGCATGATCTCAGATATGACCGAGCGGACGAATTCTTGGAGGTCGTGCTTGGTCACTGGGATAGTTGGGCGGACGATGCCCTCATCATCGACAAGGCCGGCGGAAAATTTGCTGACGGCGAAAAGGTCAAACGGCTTGATCATGTGGGCGAATGGTTTCGCTCACGCGGCCCTTTTCCGGTGCCGCGCACGCCACAGGGCCGCCCTGTCTTGATTCAGGCCGGCCAATCGGGCCGTGGGCAGACTTTTGCGGCGCGTTGGGGTGAACTCGTCTTCACGATCTCGCCGAGTAAAGAAGTTGGCCAGAAAAACTATAAAGTCTTCAAGGAACAGGTCCAAAAGGCCGGCCGCGACCCGGACAGCATACGGGTCGCGCCGGCAACTTATATAATCGTTGGCGAAACGCAGACGATGGCGGAGGAAAAGCGCGCGGTGATGGATGCGCAGTGGCGCGAACTGGACTCGTTGGCGCTGTTATCCGAAGCCCTGAATTTTGATTTCGGCTCAAAGCCGATGAACGAACCGTTCACGGATGCGGAACTGGACAATATTTCGGGGCTGCGCGGCATTGTTGACCGGGTCGTGCAGGCGACCGGTGAGGTAAAGCCGACGCTCGGTGATTTCGTGCGCCATTCGAAACGTGGCCAGCTCGACGAATTCAACGTAATCATGGGGTCGCCAAAGCAGGTTGCCGACCAGATGGAAGAGTGGTTCGTCGACCGGGCGTGTGATGGATTTGTCGTTGCCGCGCCGCAGTTGCCCGGCTCCTATGAAGATATATCGCGGCTGGTCGTCCCGGAATTGCAAAAGCGCAAACTCTACCGGAGCGAGTACCGCGGCGCGACGTTGCGGGATAATCTCGGGCTACCGCGCGCCGAACCCGGCGACTGGAAATAGGCAAAGCGGAGAGCCGAGTTGGATCCTAAAGACTATCGCAATTTAATGCGCCACCAGGCGGGCGCAGTCACCTTGATCGCCACCGGGGAGGCGGGCAAGCGCACCGGCCTCGTTGCGACGGCGGTCTGCTCTCTGACCGACACCCCGCCGATGTTGCTCATCTGTGTCAACCAAAACGCAAGCGCGCACGACGTGATTGCTGAGTGCGGCTGTTTTTCGGTCAATCTGCTGGGGCCGACGCAACGTGATCTCGTCGCCGTGTTCACCGGCCAGACTGGTCTTGCCGGTGAGGACCGTTTCGATGACCATCTCTGGCGGACGCTTGAGACCGGAGCTCCGGTTCTGAAGGAAACGCTGGCGAGCTTTGACTGCAAGGTCGTCGATACCAAGCGGGTTTCAACGCACACGATCTATATCGGTGAGGTGTGCGCGGGTGACAGCCTGGAAGAGGCGAGCCCGCTCGTTTATTTTCGTGGAGACTTCCTGTAATTCGCTTAGCTTGGCATACGTGTGCTCTGCGTCAGCTCCAGGAGCAGACCAATTTGCGGCAGACGCGGCGGCCGTCGACGCGCTGGCATTTGCGTGACCTGACGAGACGGCAGCGGCGGCATGAATATGACGATATGCAACCGCGATATACGCCGCCGCGGCGGAAGTTGCACTGCAGAACGGTCTGACAATCGCGCTGCGACTTGCTGATCGGACCGCTCGTCTGCGCGCTGGACGGGGAGGCTCCGGCCATTGCGAGCATGAGCGTCGTCGCGATAAGACTGCCTCGACCCAGCATATACGTCTCCCTCAGGAAGCTTTGCAGCGCCTGTGGTCCAGACTGGACCGGTGCGCTGTCTCGCCGCCATTGAAAGAGTATAACTTCTGGCAAGCAACACCGTTGCGCGTTTAACCACAACAGGTCGTTGCCAACCGATGCAGGAAGGCCGCATCGGTTGGGGGCATGGTGATCAAGCAAATCTTACGAATTCAGCCGGTAGTGCTTGTCAACGAGATGAACGAGCACCAGGACGGGGACATGCGTCCAAGCGCCTGTCTTCAGAGATTATTCGGCTGCTGCGGCCTTCGGACGTACTGTCGCCACGTAGTCGTTGAGCAGCGTTTCGCAAACCACGCCCGGCGTGAAGGTCGTGTCACCAATTGACGCGATCGGCGTTACTTCAGCGGCGGTGCCAACCATGAAGCATTCGTCGAAGTCCTTGAGCTCTTCCGGCATGATGACCCGGTCGACGCAGGTGTAACCACGCTTTTCGGCGAGTTCCATGACGGTTCGCCGGGTTATGCCGTCGAGGAAACAATCGGGTGTGGGCGAATGCAACTCGGCGCCCTTTGTGAAAAAGATGTTGCCACTCGTGCACTCGGCGACACGGCCACGCCAGTCGAGCATCAGCGCTTCGGCATAGCCCTCACGTTCGGCACGATGTTTTTCGATTGTGCAGATCATATAAAGACCGGTTGCTTTGGTGCGCGCGGGTGCGGTTGCCGGATCGGGACGGCGATACTTGGCCCAGGCGAGCCGGATGCCCTTCAAACGCTCTTCGATCGGGAAATATGAGCCCCAGTCCCAAGCTGCAATCGCGAGATTGATCTTGGTTGCTTGCGCTGAGACGCCCATCATCTCGCTGCCGCGCCAGGCGATTGGACGGACGTAACAGTCGACGAGATTGTTGGCGCGCACCGTCTCGCGGCAGGCCTCATCAATCTCGGCGACGGTGTAGGGGATCTCGAAATCAAGCGTTTTAGCGCCGTCGGCGAGGCGTTGTGAGTGCTCGGTGAGCTTGAAGATTTCGCCACCGTAGGCGCGCTCGCCCTCAAACACGGCACTGGCGTAGTGCAGGCCGTGGCTCAAAACATGAACATTGGCTTCGCGCCAAGGCACCAGTTCACCATTGAACCAGATAAAGCCGTCGCGGTCGTCATAGGGCATCAGGTCAGCCATCGCGCGTCCTCCGCCGCAAATTTTAGTGTCATCACACGTTGCGCGGCATTTATAGTGTAAACGGTAGCCAGTCAGGGCGCCGGTGACGTTGCCGTTTATCGTGCCGACTTAGGTCAGGAGCGCTGTTTTGGCTTGCAAGCGGTATCAACGGCAGCCTAATAAGTCAACATGACTGACATAAATCGCAAAACTGCGCGCTTATTGCGCTCTGGCGCCGGGCAGGACCCGCGGTCTATGGCGGATGGCGGCGGTCGCTCAGCTTCGGACGGCGCACAAGGAGCTGCTGGTGACGGCGGCGTTGACAGTGGCACCGGGTCGCCTGCCTCGGCGGATGATGAGCCTGAGGGTGCCGTCGATGTTGCACGAAGCCTCCTGCATCCCGGAGATGAAGACGATCGTGATGATCCGACGTCAGCGTCCAATCTGGTCAAGTTTGTTGAACTTCTGTTTTTCGCCTACCGCGACTTCACGGCCGATGCCGACGAGCTGCTCGTTGAACTCGGCTATGGACGCGCGCACCACCGGGTGATCCATTTCGTCGGCCGCCATCCCGGCCTCAGGGTTGCGGATTTGCTGGATATTTTAAGAATCACCAAGCAATCGCTTGCGCGGGTACTCAAGCAACTCATCGATGATGGCTTTGTTCATCAACGGTCCGGTGATACGGACCGACGGGAGCGTCACCTCTTCTTGACGCAAAAGGGCCGGAATCTCGCCGAACAGTTGACCGAGCGCCAATGCCTGCGTATCGCCAAGGCGTTGAATGCGCTTGGCAAGGATCGGGCTGATGCGGTCGAAGCGTTTCTGTTTGCCATGATTTCCAGTGGTGATCAGGCGGCGGTTGCTGACTTGTTGGCGCTTGCCGACGATCCAGTGGAGGACCGATTCTAATGGTGGTCAGATGGCCGAAACTAACATGACGGATGCGGCTGAAACGCACGATCCGTTACCCGACGACGCCCCGCATGTGTTGGTCGTCGATGACGATGCGCGGATACGTGATCTGCTCTCGCGATACCTCACCAATCGAGGATTCCGGGTTACGCCCGCGCCAGACGCGGCCACGGCAAGAACGGCCATGAACGGCTTGCAGTTCGACCTGGTCGTGCTTGATGTCATGATGCCGGGCGAGAGTGGCCTGCAATTCGCTCGCTATTTGAAGATAAATTCGGACGTGCCTATCTGCATGCTCACGGCACAATCCGACACCGCCGACCGCATCACCGGCCTTGAGAGCGGCGTCGATGATTACGTCGGCAAACCGTTCGAGCCGCGCGAACTCGTTCTCAGACTACAGAATATACTTAAGCGCCGGGCGGCGCCGGTAGAACAAAGCCACGTCGATGAGATTAAAATGGGCGCGAAGGTGTTCCACATTACGCGCGGCGAATTGCGTGACGGCGATGAGACGGTGAAACTCACCGAACGCGAGCGTGACCTGCTCAGAATGTTTGCAAAACAAAAAGGCAATCCTATTGCCCGGCACGAGTTGGCTAATGACGAGTCGACGGGTAGCGAGCGCGCCATTGACGTGCAAATCAACCGCTTGCGACGCAAGATCGAGGACAATCCTTCGACGCCGGTCTATTTGCAGACAGTGAGGGGTAAGGGGTACATTCTTTATACCGACTGATCCCTTATGCGGAGCGAAATTGGATGAGGTTTGGTCGAGTGCTGGCAACCCGGCCGCTTCGTCCTGTTACCGTCAGCGCACCGCTCATGAGCAAGGTTGCATTTTGTTCAGGTCGCCAAAAAAGGTCTGGACGCCGCTCACCGAACCGGCAATCCTGCCTGTTTCTGCGATCGCTGAGGCGTCATGGCACTAACTGATCACATCAGTAAGTCTGCACTGGCCGACGGTTGGCAGCGCTTGCGCCTGGGCGTGAAGCATTCCGTTGGACGTGTTCTGTCGTTACTCGGTGACCTATTCGTGCCGAAGGGCCTCTATGTTCGCGCCCTGATCATCATCATAACGCCGATTGTGCTGCTAGAGGGCGTGGTTGCGTTCACGTTCATGGAGCGGCATTGGCAGGCGGTAACGCGGCGGTTGTCGGAAGCGACGGCGCGAGACGTCGCGGCACTCATGGATTTATACCGCGGTTACAAGGGTAATGACGATTACGCTGCGCTGCGCGACTTGGCGCGGAACCGCCTCAATCTGTCGTTCCAGGTTCTGCCGCAGGGTGATCTGCCACCCGTACAGCCGCGACCATTCTTTGGCTTGCTCGACCGGACGCTGTCCAATGAGATCCGCAAGCGTGTCGGCTCGGCGCCGTTCTGGATCGATACAGTCGGCGACTCGCGCCACGTTGAGATAAAGGTCCAGCTACCAAACAACATCCTGCGTTTCGTCGCCACGCGCAGCCAGACCTATGCATCGAACACCCACATCTTTCTCCTCTGGATGGTGGTCACTTCAGTCGTGCTTCTCGGCGTCGCGATTCTTTTTCTGCGCAACCAGATCCGTCCAATCCTGCGTCTGGCCGAAGCGGCCGACAATTTCGGGAAGGGCCGGCCGGTCCCCGATAGTCTGGCGCCGCGAGGCGCGCGGGAGGTGCGGGCTGCGACCGAGGCGTTCCTTGAAATGCGCAATCGCATTGTGCAGCACGTCGACCAACGCACGGCCATGCTGGCGGGAGTGAGCCATGATCTCAGGACCATTCTCACGCGCTTCAAGCTCGAGCTTGCCATGCTGGAGGAGACCCCCAGCATCAGTGCGATGCAGCAGGACGTCAACGAGATGCAGAACATGCTGGAAGACTATCTTGCATTCGCGCGCGGCGATGGCGGAGAAGAGGTACAGCCGACCCGGCTGCGCAATCTGCTTGAACAAATCGTCAGTGAGGCGCAGGGGCA
>CAZWCL010000039.1:0-13292 GCA_964632265.1 uncultured Hyphomicrobiaceae bacterium
AGCCTTCATAAGCCATCTCGGCTGGCGCCGGGGCGAGCCCTGGCTCCAGGAGGTGCAGGTCCCGGCAAGCATGCCCTGGCGCGAAGCCGACCTTGCGATCCGTCACGCAAAAAGCAAGTTCGGCGCCTGGGGCGTGACGACACGAGACGGCCGGCCGCTGCGCGGTAAGGCGCCGGTGGCGCTCCTTTTGCCGATGGGCCGCAACGGACCCGCCTTCATCGCCTATCGCAACTTTGACATCTACCCACAGTGGAACCAGTCGCTGAATTACGCGATCACGGCTGCCTATCTGGCAACCCGGCTGGCTGGCAAACCGCGCTATCGAAGTGGTCGTGGAACTGTAGAAAACTTCGGCTACAAGAAAATATTGGCGTGGCAAAAGTTACTCAATCGCCGGGGCTACGATACCGGCGGCATCGACGGTAAGCATGGCGTCAAGAGCCGGGCCGCGACCAAGGCGGCACAGATCAAGTATGGCCTGCCTGCCGATTCATATCCGTCCCAGGCGCTAATGCGGCGTCTTCGGCGACGGTAGATGAAAAAAGTCGAACAAGGGTGTCTGCGGGCCCGATAGTGGTTCACGACGACATGCTGCAGTTTCGAGGAACGCGATGATGGATGGACAAAGCGAACCGATCGCGCCGCACGCGGCGGCGGAGGCCGACACGCTGATCGCACCGCGGTGCAAAACCGTTGGTGTTCGGGTTGGCGCGGTAACCATCGGCGGCGGCGCGCCGGTGGTTGTCCAATCTATGACAAATACCGATACGGCTGACATCGAGGCGACCACGGCACAGGTCGCACAATTGGCGCGTGCCGGTTCGCAGATCGTCCGCATAACGGTCGACCGCGATGAATCCGCCAAGGCCGTGCCATATATTCGCGAGAAGCTTGAGTCGGAGGGTCTGCTTGTCCCTCTCGTCGGCGATTTTCACTACAACGGCCACACCCTCCTGGCGGAAAACCCCGCCTGCGCCGAAGCCCTCCACAAATATCGGATCAATCCCGGCAACGTTGGCTTCAAGGCCAAGAAAGACGTTCAGTTTTCAAGCATTGTCGAACAGGCCATCAAGCATCGCAAACCAGTACGGATCGGTGTCAACTGGGGCTCGCTTGACCAGGAACTGTTGACCCATCTGATGGACGAAAATGCGCGGTCGTCTCGACCTATGACGGCACGCGCCGTTATGCATGAAGCGATTGTCCAGTCCGCGCTGCGCTCCGCCGAGCGCGCCGAAGAGCTCGGGCTCGGCCGTGACCGCATCATTATTTCAGCAAAGGTCTCGGCGGTTCAAGATCTCGTCCGTGTTTACACGATGCTCGCGGAACGCGCCGATTATGCTTTGCATCTCGGTCTTACTGAAGCAGGGATGGGCACGAAGGGCGTTGTCGCGTCATCGGCTGCCATGGGCATTCTGCTGCAGCAGGGCATCGGTGACACCATCCGCTACTCGCTGACGCCGGAGCCCGGCGGCGCCCGCACGACCGAAGTCCAGGCCGCCCAGGAACTGCTCCAGACGATGGGCCTTCGCTCGTTCGTGCCCGTGGTCGCGGCCTGCCCCGGATGTGGGCGCACAACATCCACCGTGTTCCAAGAGCTTGCCCGCGATATACAGGACATGATCCGTGATCGGATACCGGAATGGCGCGAGCGCTATCCCGGCGTCGAGGAACTCAATCTTGCGGTAATGGGCTGCATCGTTAACGGACCGGGCGAATCGAAGCACGCCGACATAGGCATTTCCCTGCCGGGCACCGGCGAGAGCCCCGCCGCTCCCGTTTTCATCGATGGCAAGAAGGCCAAGACTTTGCGCGGCGACACGATCGCAGAGGACTTTAAGACCATATTGGAAAACTACATCGAGCAGCGTTTCGGCAACGCATAGACAGCGGGAGTGACGATTTTGCCGCGCCGCGAACGCCGCGCGTCGCATCACCATTGCAGTTCTGCTATAGCGACGCGGCAGACCACCATGATCTGCTTATTTTTTATGCGGCGGCATTATGTGCACGCCGTGCTTTTGGCCAGCGCGCCAAGGTTTCGCATCTCGGCGCATGAAGGGAGAATGCCAAATGTCGGAAGCTGAAACAGCCTTCCTAATGAAAGTGTTGGTGGGGGCCGGTATCCTTTTCGTCATCGGCTATATCGGCAACATGCTTTCGTTCTCGAACCGCTTCGTCAATGCGCTCGTCACCGCGATCGTATTTGCCGTAATATATGGCGCATTATATTTCGTCATCGATCAGGCAACGCTCAGCGCAGAAGTAGGCGCCATGAGCATGGAACAGTGGATGCAGATGGTCGCCATCTCCGCGGTTCTGGTCTTCGTGATCGATTTCGTCGCGAACATGATCTCGTTCAACAGCCGCTTCACCAATGCCCTCGTTACGGCGATCGTCTTTGCCGTACTTTTCGGCGGTCTGATGTATGCAACTGGCGGTATTCCACCGGTGTCTACGCCGACGACCGGTTAACCCCCGCTCGCCCTGACGAGTTTGCGCTTGAGCGAGGCGGCGCCCGATAATCAAGCGACCCCGGCGCCGGCGGCGGGGTCGCTCACCATGCGGCACCCCGATCGCGCGTTACTGCGCGCGATCGGCGGCGAACTTGACCGCGGCCCGCAGTACATCAGCTTCTGCACCGAACGAACTCAGTGCAGCGACCGCATCGGCCTCAGTTTGCGCCAGAAGTTCCCGAGCCCGGTCGACGCCGACCAGGCTGACCTGCGTGGCCTTGCCGGCCGCAGCGTCCTTGCCGGTCGCCTTGCCGACGTCTGCCGCATCGCCGGTCACGTCAAGCAGATCGTCGGCGATCTGGAAGACAACACCGAGATGCTGCCCGTACGTGCGCAAGGCCGCCATTTGACTAGCGTCGGCCGCGCCGAGTAGCGCACCGGCCTCCGCAGCAAACCGAATGAGTGCGCCGGTCTTCATCGCCTGTAGCCGCCTGACATCATCAAGCGTCGGCGCCGCCGGCACCTTAAGCTTGTCCGACATCAAATCGAGCGTCTGGCCACCGACCATGCCCGCCGGTCCTGCTGCTTTAGCCAGAGCTGCCACGAGTGACCCGCGCTGTGCTGCAGGTATGTCGTGAGCTTCGGCGAGCAACTCGAAACTGAAGGTCAGCAGCGCGTCACCCGCGAGGATGGCCGTCCACACATCGAATTCGAACCATACAGTTGTCTTGCCGCGCCGCATTGTGTCGTTATCCATGGCCGGCAGGTCGTCATGGACCAGCGAATAGCAATGCAGGCATTCAAGCGCGGCCGCCACGGGCATTGCCTGTACCGTCGGAACGCCGAGCAGCGCCGCGCTTTCGATGACCAGAAACGGACGAAACCGTTTGCCGCCGCCAAGCACCGCATGCCGCATCGCGGCGCGAAGGCGGTCCGGCACCGCCTCGTGGCGTCGAAGTGTTTCCGAGAGAAACGCCTCGGTGTCTGAGGCATGCGTGGCAAGAAGCTGCTGGAAGGTGATATTTGCCGAGTGTGTGACCGTCATGATCTCCCCTGGACCGCGAAAGCAGGTGGTCATCAATAAATTCTAGCGCAATGCGTGGCGTAGGGTTTATGCGTCACGTACGCAAAGGGTAACAGCGCCGAGTAGAAGCAAAGTCACCCTGCCGGTAAATCGTATTGGATCAACGGCTCGCTAAATGATTTTGCGTCACGAGCTCTGGATATCGGCGCGTCAGTCCGCTGTGGCGGCCACCTGCTGGCTGTTCGCTGCTGCGCTGGCGTTCGTCGTTTTTTTCGCGGTCGTGCTGCTTGTCTTCAGGTTCGTGGACCCACCGACATCGGCCGTTATGGTCCGCAATCAGGTCTCGGGTGCCACGGTTCGCCAGACCTGGATGCCGCTCGAAAGGATTTCGCCGAACATCGTCTACGCCGTGATCAGTTCAGAAGACGCCCGTTTTTGTCGTCACAATGGGATCGACTGGACCGAGGCCTCCCGTGCCCTGCGCAGCGCCAGTGCAAATGGCATCGACAAGGCGCGTGGCGCAAGCACCATCACGATGCAGGTTGCCAAGAACCTTTTTCTCTGGACGGACCGCAGCCTGCTGCGCAAGGGTCTCGAAGTGGCCATAACCCCGATGATCGAACTGTTTTGGCCAAAACGTCGCATCATCGAGGTCTACCTGAATATCGCCCAGTGGGGCCCTGGCGTATTCGGCATAGCCGAGGCGGCCAAGCTCCATTTTGATCATCCGGCCAGCGACTTGAGCGCGACAGAAGCGTCACTGCTGACCGCTAGCCTGCCGGCACCGTCCGTGCGCCGCCCCGGCCGTGCTACCCGTTTTACGCGCCGGATTGCTGCCCGTATCAGGCGTCGTATGCGCCAAGGCAGTGTCGAGGTTGGCTGCATTTATGAGCCGGGGACGGCGCGTCCGTACCAGTGAGCGGCTTGGCACCATCATGCACGCACCGCGATGGTCCCCGGAAATAACAAGAACTATTGGCTTTCTGCGGTGATCTCGACTATAAGCCCGTCTTCAACCATTCAAAGATTGATAGGGGTCCACATCCGGGTCCCTCGCATCGCGCGATGAATACTGGTTACGCCAGCTGCGCCAAGGAGTTACGATCATGGCAGTACCGAAACGCAAAGTCAGCCCGATGAAGCGCGGCTTCCGCCGCTCTGCTGACGCCCTCAGGGCACCAACTTACGTCGAGGACAAGGAAAGCGGCGAACTGCGCCGTCCGCACCACATTGACCTCAAGACCGGCAAGTACCGCGGCCGCCAGGTTCTGGCGAGCACAGACGAAGAATAGTAGGGCCGGGTCGCTGGTTGTGATTATTTCGTTCGGTCATTATTTTGTCTCGGCCGGAGCTTAACTATTCGCTCGCCATAAATCCGCGCCTGAAGTAATGACACAAGTGCGTGTTGTCAGACGGCGGACTCGGGCGTCGTTGGCGTGATCGAAGCCTTAGTCGGGAGTATACACATGTCGCTGAGAGCGATCCCCCTCATCCTATTCGTTTTTGTTTTCTACAATGTGATTGTTCTCACTGGTGCAGGCGACACAAGAGACGCTGACACGGTTCTGCGAGAAGTGCTGTTCGAAGTGCCAATGCTGTACGGCAACAGCTGGAAGTTCTCGTGGGGCGACTTGACGATTTTTCTCCTGTTCATCACGCTTTTTGTGGAATTGTTGAAAGCGACCTACACCTCCGGGGCCTCACTGTTGGACCATGGATTGTCGATGTTGGTCTTTGTCATCTGTCTTATTGAGTTCCTGATGGTCGCTGCCGCGCAGACCTCGGTCTTCTTCTTCATTACGCTTGCAACGTTGATCGACGTTGTCGCCGGTTACACGATCGGCATCCGCGTGGCCCGCCGCGACATAGGCTTCGGCGGCGGTTGATGCCGCGTTAATGACCTGACCCTCGGGCAGGTGCAGTATCGTGCAGGTTCAGGTCTGCCGCGTCGATTGCGTGGCAGGCCTGATTTTCGTTTGGCGTTTGGCGTTTGGCGGATGATGCGTTTGCTGTGCGGTCGCCTTTGCCCTGCGTCTCCGGTTTGGCAAGGGGTTGTTAGTGTTTGCTTCCTAAATTGAGTTATCGAGGAGGGGAGCGAATGTTGGCGCAACGCTAGCGTGACACGGCCCCGCGATACAATGCGGGTCTCTCGCGGACTGGGGCGGGTTAAGTGAGCAATGATTGCGTCAAACCGGCAGCGGCGGCCGACCTGCTGTCATGTGTCCTTGATGATGCCAACGCCTCGCCCGCGATAACGGCTGCCGCCCTTCTCCAAAACGTCCAGCGCGATGTGGTCTTTTCCAGCGACGGCGAAGAGACGGCTTATATATGGCGCCGCGATCCGGATCAGTTTTCCTGGGAAGCAAACGCCGGCGAAATCTTTTCGATGCGCTCGACAACCGTGATTGGGACCCGCGACCAGTTCGAGCTGTTGATCGCGCCGGAACACGTCGCGCGCCGCCAGCACGTTTTCACGACCAAGCACGGCGAAGACCTCGGAAGCGGTGTCCCCTATACGGTGCGCTATCGTTTCGCGCCCGGCGGACCACGGTCCCAGCAGACCCTTTGGATCGAAGAGACTGGCCGTTGGTGGGGTGATGATACGGGCAAGCCGGTCCGCGCCCGAGGTCGCATCCGCATCCTCTCGACCCACGATCGCGCTGAGACCGGCAATACCGGCTGCGATTTTGACGAACTGACGGGTCTGCTGAATCGGATACGACTGATCCAGGCTGTCGCAGCAGTTATTATCCGGGCTCGCAATTCAGAAACGAACAGCGCTTTCCTTGTAGCGGCGGTCAGTAACCTGTCCACCATCAACGACACCTTCGGGTATGACGTCGGTGACGAGGTCCTGACCCGCGTCGCCCAGGTGCTGAGCAGAAAACTCCGCGGTGGTGACTCGATCGGCCGCTATTCTTCGAACAAGTTTGGCATTGTCTTAAACGACTGCGGCCCAAGCGCCATGCGAACGGCGGCCGACCGATTGATCGCAGCTGTTCACGAAGCAGACCTGAGCGACGTCGCCTGCCCCATCGCTCCGACCCTTTCAGTCGGCGGTGTGTTGCTGCCTGATAACGCCTCGACCGTAAATGAAGCACTCGGCCGGGGCCTTGAGGCACTTAACACAGCCCGTACCCGGCGTGTCAGCTCGTTCGAAGCTTACGTGTTGGATGCTGAACGTGAAACGGCCCGTCGGCGCAACGCGTTCGTCATTGAAGAGGTCCGCAGCGCCCTCAATGACGACCGCATGCACCTGGTGCTGCAACCAATTGTCGACAGCAGGACGCGCAAGCCGGCATTTCACGAATGCCTGATGCGGATGACGAAGCCTAACGGCGTCATCGTCTCGGCTGGAGAATTTATTGAGGTCGCAGAGCAACTTGGCGTGGCCAAGATGGTCGACAACCGTACGCTCGCACTTGCGGCCGACCTGCTCAAGAATAACGACGACCTGCACCTATCCTTGAACGTATCGGGTCTCACCTGTGCGGATCACGACTGGCTCGTTGCGCTCTACAACCTGATTGGTTATCGCCGCGAACTCGCGAGCCGTCTGATCGTCGAGATCACTGAGACAGCAACCATTCACGATCTCAACCAGTCCATCGTCTTCGTCGATACCGTCAAAGAAATGGGCTGCCGAGTCGCAATCGATGATTTCGGCGCGGGCTACAGCTCGTTCAGAACGCTGAAACACCTACCGGTCGACATCGTTAAGATCGATGGAACATTTGTGCGCAACGTCGTGGCGGACCGCGCCGACAGAATCTTTCTCCGCACGATGGCCGAGCTTGCGCGAGACTTCCAAATGGAGACCGTCGCCGAATACGTCATCGACGAGCGGACGGCCAAGGTCGTCGAAGAGCTTGGCATCACTTATCAACAGGGCTTCCACTTGGGCCGTCCCGAGCGGCCGGAAGACATCGTGACGAGGCTTCGGACCTCTTAGATCTCGCTCATTTGCGACGATGCGCCAGCGTTCCGGAGCACTGCAAAATCACCGCTCCTGTGAAAGCTTTTCGATGCGTTGCTGCATGGCTGCAAGCTCTGCTTTCAGGGAATCAATTTCGTTGCCTTGCCTGATCGTCGCTGCAGTCGCTTTGTCGGTTTCAGCCGCGGACTTTTTCGCAGGCGCCGCAGCGGCCCCCTCGCCAGTCGCTTTTTTCGACGGTTGATCGGCGCTGGGGGGGGCATCACTCTTGTCGACGGTCTCTGGCGCCTCACCACGCTCGGCGGCTTGGCTCGCCTTATAGGCAGGCGCCCAGATCGACATCGCTTGTTCGAAGATCGCGAGATTTTTGCGCGCCTGCTCCTGATACACTTCGAGGCCGCTGGTCCCCCAAGCGTTTGCGAACTTCTTGCGGTAAGCATCCTGCTGCTGGGTCAGCGCTTCCATGCTGAACTGAAGATAACCCGGTACCATGTTTCCAAGACTATCATCATAGAAGCGAATTAATTGCCGGAGAAACGGGATCGGCAGCAGCGTTGGTCCGCCCGCGCGACTTTCCTGTTCGACGATGATCTGGGTCAGCACGGCATGGGTCAGATCATCACCCGACTTGGCATCGAAGACGACAAAATCCCGGTCTGCCCGCACCATTTCGGCGAGGTCTTCAAGCGTCACATACGTGCTGGTCTCGGTATTATAAAGGCGCCGGTTCGCATATTTCTTGATCACGACAGCGTCGTTTGCAGGCCGCTCGGACTTGGTTTTATCAAGCATGGTCGCTGGGCTCGCTCTTTTACATGATCTCTTTTTGCGTTGCGGAAGAGTAACACGATAGGCTAAACCCGCACTAGGTTTTTCCGCCATCACGCCGGTCTGTTTCGACGCCGGACCTTAGTCAGATATTCAGGTAAGCTGGCTGAAGCAGAATGACGGTGCCGTTTGGTAAGCGCGACCGGTTGTTGAGCCGGCGTTCGCTGGCGGCCCCTGCGTGACAACAACATGGAGATTAGCATGAGCTCAGATGCTGAAACGGTCGTCATCGCCGGCGCCGCGCGTACCGCTGTCGGATCCTTTAACGGCGGCCTCGCGAGCCTGCCCGCCCACGATCTTGGCAAGATCGCAATCAGCGCCGCGTTGGAGCGTTCCGGCGTCGAGGCCGGTGATGTGAGCGAAGTCATCATGGGCCAGATCCTGGCCGCAGGCGCAGGCCAGAACCCGGCGCGGCAGGCGTCGATTGGCGCCGGCATCCCAGTCGATGCACCGGCGTGGGGCATGAACCAGCTTTGCGGTTCCGGCCTCCGCGCGGTCGCCCTTGGCGCCCAGCAGATCCAACTTGGCTCATCCGCTGTCGTCGTAGCAGGCGGCATGGAAAGCATGAGCCAAGCGCCGCACTGCTCGCATCTGCGAGATGGCACCAAGATGGGCGACACCAAGTTTGTCGACACCATGATCAGGGACGGCCTCTGGGATGCCTTTAATGGCTACCACATGGGCAACACGGCGGAGAACGTCGCGGCTCAATGGCAGATTACCCGCGAAGAGCAGGACAAGTTCGCCGTCGCCTCCCAGAACAAGGCCGAAGCGGCTCAGAAGGCTGGTAAGTTCAAGGACGAGATCACGCCGGTTACGATCAAGACGCGTAAGGGTGAGACCGTTGTCGACCAGGATGAATATATCCGCGTCGGTGCAACGTACGATAGCCTCGCCAAACTGCGCCCGGCCTTCGAGAAGGATGGCACGGTCACTGCGGGCAATGCCTCCGGCATTAATGATGGCGCTGCGGCAGCCGTCCTTATGAGCCTGGAGGAAGCCAAGAAACGTGGCATTAAGCCGATGGCGCGCATCGTATCCTGGGCGCACGCAGGCGTTGATCCGTCGATTATGGGTACAGGCCCGATCCCCGCTTCCAAAAAAGCGCTCGAGAAAGCCGGCTGGTCGGTTGAGGACCTCGATCTCGTTGAGGCCAACGAAGCGTTTGCGGCGCAGGCTTGTGCAGTCAACAAAGGTCTCGGCTGGGATGCCGATAAGGTCAACGTCAACGGCGGTGCCATCGCGATCGGCCACCCGATCGGTGCGTCGGGTGCGCGCGTACTTAACACGCTGTTGTTCGAAATGCAGCGCCGCGACGCCAAGAAAGGTCTCGCAACGCTTTGCATCGGCGGCGGCATGGGCGTTGCTATGTGCGTCGAGCGCGACTGACCGTTGGCTGGTTAACGAGAGTTTAGAATAGCGCTCGGAAATATTTAGGCGGGCGCTATTCTGGCCCCTGCAGCTTTAGGGAAAAAATCGCAGCGCGGGCTACAGCAGGCCGTCAGCATAAATCATAATCGAGGGAGACGAAATATGACACGCGTCGCACTGGTGACCGGAGGAACCCGCGGGATCGGCGCAGCAATCTCGATGGAACTCAAACGCAAGGGCTACCGGGTTGCTGCAAATTACGGCGGCAACGACGAAGCGGCGCAAAAGTTTCAGATGGAAACAGGCATACCCGTTTTCAAATTCGACGTGTCTGATTACGCCGCCTGTGATGCGGGCGTCGATAGGGTTACCAAGGATATCGGCCCGGTCGACGTTCTGGTTAACAACGCTGGCATCACACGGGACGGCGTCCTTCACCGAATGACGGCAGAGAACTGGAACGCAGTTATCACGACCAACCTGACCTCCGTGTTCAACCTGTCGCGGCTGGTAATCGAGGGCATGCGCGCACGCGGGTTTGGCCGGATCGTTTCGATTTCATCGGTTAATGGCCGCAAAGGCCAACTTGGCCAGTCCAACTATTCCGCTGCCAAGGCAGGCCTCCTCGGCTTCACTAAGGCTGTGGCGCAGGAGGGCGCGAGCAAGGGTATCACATGCAACGTCATTGCGCCCGGTTACATTAATACCGAAATGGTTGCGGCCGTTCCAAAGGAAGTGCTTGAAACGAAGATCCTGCCTCAGATTCCGGTCGGCCGCCTCGGCTCAGCCAACGAGATCGCGCGTTGCGTGGCTTTCCTTGCAGCCGATGAAGCCGGCTTCATCACCGGCGCCTGCCTGGACGCCAACGGCGGCCAATACATGGCCTGAGGCTATGCACTCCGGTCAACCGAACAGCCGGCGGCCTTAACCGCCGGTTTTTTGTGTTAGATTATTATCATGCCCAAGCATGTGCGCGATCGCCTATTTCACCACGCGCCAGATTTTGAGCGGTCCTTTGGTTTCGCCAATCGAAACGGGCGACAATCCGGCTAGAGACCCACCCCGGCGCATATGCTCGCTGAAGGTGGACTCTGATATTCTACCGGGCGTACCGGCCAAAACTTTACGTTTGCGTTCGACACCGCAGAGCACGACGTAGTCGGCCTTCATGGCGGCAAGTTGAGCGCCGGCTTCGGAAAGCGGTCCGTGCAGCAGCGTCAGCAGATCGGCGAGCGAATCGTGGATGCGGTGATAAGGCCCGGCATAAGCAATATGACGTGACGATGCTGCTATATAGGGTCCAAGATCAATGTCAGATATTATGAGCCCGGGCGTAAGCGTATTGAGCCTCGCAAGGTCAGCCTTTTCACTACAAACCGAAACGCTGGAAGAGAGTTTTTTCTTTGCACCGGCTTCGACGTTTGAAAACAGACTGATTACGGCGCTGGCAATCAAAATAAAAAGCGTTTGATTGCAAAGTAGAACCGCCCTGATCCGCACCGACGACGCCGAGGTCGCGCCCATCGCTGGCAGCCGCGCAATCCAACATGCAAGCGGCACTAGGCCGAGCAGCGCGCCATAAGGCATGAACTTGATGTAGTAGAAGCCATAAAGGCCGGCGAGCAGGACGACGGCGCCGATGTAGAGCCGCTCCGTATCGCGATGCAGCCAGGCTTCGCGGCCGAGGACAGCCAGCGTCAGAGCCATCACGCCAAGATAGCCGAACGCCAGGGACGGTTTGATCTGGCCCAGCTGCCAGAGTGTCTTGCCTTCGACGACACCGGCCAGCCAGTGCGTCTTGACGATCGGCTCCATGCCGGAGAATGCGCCGCCCACACACGCAGGTTCCGCGCCCAGATATAGCGCGATGCCGACGGTGCCGGCGGCCGCGTAAATGCCAACCCACACGAGCGGGCCGGCCCCACGAAACCGCGAGATCAGTAATGCCGAGGCCAGTGCGCCGGCGGCTGTCAATCCGAGCAGGTTTGGCGAGAGCGCATCGCATACGACGTTCGACCAGTTCTGGGGGGAGACGGCCACCGCATAACCGGCGATGAGACCAAGGCAGAGTGTCATGACAGTGCGCGTTGCACCCTCGCGCGCGCCTTTATCAAAACAGGCAAACAGGCAGGCCATACCGACCGACGCAGCGACCAACGGGAGGGCCTCGAACCCGATGACGAGCCCGACGGCGAGCGCGGCGCCGGCCCACCAGCCAAATACGGCATCGCCAAGCGCGCGCCACGTAAGCAGCAGCCCGACGACAGCCGACAGGATCTGCGCGTTGTGATGGTCGATACGTCCCGGATTGAATTGGAAGATGCCAGTGCTGCAAAGAAGCAGGAGAATAAGTGCAATGAGACCAGCATCGGGCCCGGCCCGGCGCTCCGCATCCCAAACGAAGAAGCGGGCGAGCATCAAAAGTAGAATGAGGGGCCAGACGACCTGAGCGGCCAGTTCTGCCACGAGATATGTCGTAAAGAGCGAGAAGAAGGAGATCAGCCATGCGACCGGCAGGTCGATCAGCCGTGACCAATGCGAAACCAGCGCCTCGCCGCCGCCCATCTGGCTGATCGTCGTGTCATACCAATTGCCGTACATCAAAAAGTCGCGCACTTGAACGAGGCGCAAGGCATCGTCTGTATCTCCGAACCTGCTTCCCGTCGGCGGTACGTTCTCGACCGAGAAGTAGCGGACAGCGACGACAACAACCGCAATCAGACACCACAGCCACCGCGAAGTCTTGAGACCATTGAGTAAGGACAAAATTGTCCGACGTGCTTCCAATGTCGACAGCTGCATTGAGGACCTATTAACGCTGGATCTTTACGTGACAGAGAATGGCATAGACCCCTTGAAGCATTGTAAACTGGTCCTTTGCGCTGAACTGCAGAATAAAGACACCTTACTTGGTGAGGTTAGCAATATATTGCCCGAATAATAGAAAGTCGGTTCTGAAAGGTATTTCTCAACCATTTGCCCCTAATCCTTGGCGTAACGAGAGCCGCCGCACCGGAAAAGTCGGCGAGCACGTACCGTTAAGCGTAGTCAGGGGTAAGTTTCATGGCAGTATCGGACGTCTTTATCATCGGCGCAGGCCCGGCCGGGCTCACCGCCTCCTATCTGCTCACCAAGGAAGGCGTTTCCACGACCGTCATCGAAGCCGATCCGAAGTATGTCGGCGGCATCTCTCGCACGGCAAATTATAAAGAGTTTCTTTTCGACATCGGCGGTCATCGGTTTTTCTCGAAATCGTCCGAGGTAGTCGACCTGTGGAAAGAAATTCTGCCGCAGGATTTCATCGAGCGTCCTCGGCTTTCGCGCATCTACTACAACGGCAAATACTTCTCTTATCCGCTGAAGGCATTCGAAGCGTTCCGTAACCTCGGTCCAATCGAAAGCGCGCTTTGCATGGCTTCGTACGGTTATGCGCGCGTCTTCCCGAACAAGCAGACGAAGACGTTTCATCAGTGGGTTTCGAACAAATTTGGCGAGCGCCTCTTCCGTATCTTCTTCAAGACCTACACCGAGAAAGTTTGGGGTATGTCCTGCGATGAGATTTCGGCTGATTGGGCGGCGCAGCGCATCAAGGGTCTCAGCCTCTCGTCAGCGCTGATAGCAGCTCTGAAGAAATCGGTGCTACCGATGCAACGGGTGTTTTGATTCTTGCCGGCCCCGC
>CAZWCL010000040.1:0-6881 GCA_964632265.1 uncultured Hyphomicrobiaceae bacterium
AGCACATGTTCTTCGACGAGGCGCGCATCCTCGCCATGCGTGAGATGATCTGCTCCGATGACGAGACAGGCCGGCGCGCCGCGCTGAGGAAGATCCTGCCCATGCAGCGCGACGACTTCGAGGAGCTCTTTCGCCTGATGGGTGAGCGCCCGGTCACCATCCGCCTGCTTGATCCACCCCTGCATGAGTTTCTGCCGCACGGTGAAACCGAAGCAACAGACGTGGCCGCCTCTCTTGGCGTAGCACCTGACCGGCTGCGCGAGCGCATCAATACCCTGTCCGAATTCAACCCGATGCTTGGCTTCCGCGGTTGCCGCCTCGCGATTCGTTATCCGGAAATCACCGAGATGCAGGCGCGGGCAATCTTCGAGGCAGCCGCCAAGGTGGCAACCGAAACCGGCAAGGCGGTCAACCCCGAAGTCATGATCCCTCTTGTCGGCTACCGCCGCGAATACGACATCCTCGCCGAGGTGATCCGCCAGGCCGCCGCCGCGGTCGAGACGGAAACCGGCACGAAGCTCGCGTATCAGATCGGCACCATGATCGAGTTGCCGCGCGCGTGTCTACGGGGCGACGAAATCGCCGCTGGCGAAGCGGGCGCTGAGTTTTTCTCCTTCGGCACCAACGACCTGACACAGACCTGCCTCGGCCTTAGTCGTGATGACGCAGCCCCGATTCTCGCCAACTACACCGACCGCGGCGTCTTTGAGGTCGACCCCTTCGTCTCGATGGACCAGGCCGGCGTCGGCGAACTCGTCAGGATCGGCGCCGAACGCGGCCGGCAGGCACGCAGCGACCTCAAACTGGGCATCTGCGGCGAACACGGCGGCGACCCGGCCTCGGTAAGATTTTGCCACGAAGTCGGCCTCGACTACGTCTCTTGTTCGCCGTTCCGTGTTCCTGTCGCCCGGTTGGCCGCAGCACAGGCCGCGATCGGCGAGAATTGACAGATGAATGAGGCCCGCAAACGGTTAAAAACCACTCAGAATCATTCTGGGCTTGTGTTTTCCCGACAAAGGCCTCATTAGTGTAAGTCGGTTTTGGCTAGACGTTAGGCCGATGCGCTAGCCTGTGCGCGTGCTCGATCAGTCCTCTTCCTGAAATCGACAACAACTTTTGTGCTGCGCTTCGGCGCGGCCAGCCTTAATTTCACTCACTGAAAGAAGTCTCATGCAAGTAGGCACCGTAAAATTCTATAACTCCCAAAAAGGCTACGGCTTCATCGCGCCGGACAACGGCGGCAACGATGTGTTCGTGCACGCCAGCGCGCTCGAGCGTGCCGGCATGGCGGATCTGCGCGAAGGCCAGAAAGTCTCCTTCGACACGGAAAAAGACGCCCGCTCGGGCAAGATGGCTGTCGGCAACATCGCTGACGCGTAATCGTTAAGCGACTGTTCCGCTGTCTTTTAATGGCCGCCCGCACGGGCGGCCATTTTTGTTTGACCCCTTTAATTATTTAGCTTGCCGGTCGCCAATCTGCCTCATGCAGGACGCTCATCCACGACGCGCGTCACTCTTGCCGGCTCTTGGCACCAGCACCGCAAATCAGTCTCCGAGCACCGCACGCAGCGAGGCTTCGATTTGCCCGCCGCACCATACATCGTCGTATTCGCTGGCGCTGCGCTCACTTAAAGCGACCTGTTCAGAAAGTTCGCCGATCCGGTCGCTGAGCCCGGCGATCGACGGCGCCGAACTGTCGAGAACCTCCCTCAATGCTGGCAATTTTGACGTCATGACGCCCCACAGCGTGTAGGCCACCAAATCAGCAAGACCGGGGGCATCGGTGCCCAACAGATAGCCGCTTTCCGATCGCAGACCGTGTCGCCGCCCATGTTCCTCGTAGATCGCCATCCAGCGCGCGAGACGCGGACGATAATCGTCCCAACGCTTTTCAGTCCACAACTGGGCACCGTTATGCAGCGTCATTTCGTAGAGAACGTCGTTGGCATCCGCGATAATCTTCGCCGTCAACGCGGTACCCTCGGGATTTTCAGGAATAAGCCCGTATTTCGCGCCGAGGTAGGTGAGGATGGCCTGGGTCTGGGCAGTCGGAAACTGCGCCGCATGGTCCATCAGGACCGGCGGGCCGACGAACGGTACCAACTGTTGCGACGGTTCCTCGTTCATGAGTGCGCTCAATTCACTCATATCGGCCTCCTCCCAGGAGGCCCCGACATGGGCGAGAACCACACGAACGAATTGGCCGCGAAACGGGATTGGCCAGTAATAGAGCGTGTAATCGACCATGACCCTTATCCCCATTTCTCCATCTGCCAGGCAAGATGTGCTTTCACAGTCGGCCATTCCGGCGAGATGATCGAATAGACGCAGGTGTCACGGACCGTACCGTTCGCCATGATCATGTGCTGGCGCAGGATGCCGTCGAGCTTGGCGCCGAGCCGTTCGATGGCCCGGCGGCTTTGATGATTAATGAAATGCGTGCGGAACTCGACGGCAAGGCAGTTGAGCCCCTCGAAAGCATGAGCGAGAAGCAGATACTTACATTCCGTGTTGAGCGGCGAACGCTGGACGGCGGTCCGGTACCAGGTCGAACCGATCTCGACCCGCCGATTGGTGGAATCGACGTTCATGTAGGTCGTCATGCCAACGGCCCGGCCCGCAAACCGCCCCTCACGTCGATCCACGATGGCAAACGGCGTCATGTTCCCCTTCTCTTGAAGGGCGAGGCGGCGGTCTATTTCAACGCCGACATCCTCGGGTGCTGGCACGCTCGTATACCACAGCCGGTCGAGGCGCCCGTCTTGTGTCGCCTCAATGAGATCGGCTTCGTGATCCCGCGACAGCGGCACGGCAGCGACGTGGCTTCCCTCGAGTGCTACGGGTTGCGGCCAGGACATCAGACAGATCCTCATGAAAATTGAGCCGTGATGATCGATGACGACGGCTCCGGCGTCAATCAACGTGGCACAGCGCCGTGAGCACCGCACGTAGCGCCGTAACCATATTGCAGCACACAGCCTATCGCACATCGGATTGCAGGTTGCTCCGATATGGTGAGACTGCCGCCAGGATCATCGAAACAACGAACCCGAGAGCGAACAAATGAACGATCAGCCACGCCTGACCTCGACGGCGCCAGCGCCTTCCGGCTTTCGCTATAATTCGACGGTTGCCCACACCATCGCAGCCGCGCTCAAGCGTCACGGCGTCACCGAGGTATTCGGACAGTCTCTACCCTCGATGGTGCATCTGGCCTGCAACGCTCAGGGCATCCGCCAGATCTCCTACCGCCAGGAAAACACCGGCGGCTATATGGCGGACGGATTTGCGCGCACCACCGGCAAGGTCGCGGTCGTAACGGCACAGAACGGGCCGGCGGCGACCATCCTCGTGCCACCGCTCGCCGAAGCGTTGAAGGCGTCCATCCCGATCGTCGCCCTTGTCCAGGAAGTTGCCCGCGATCAGACCGACCGCAACGCATTCCAGGATCTCGATCACATGAACCTGTTCGCCCCGGTAGCCAAATGGGTGCGCACGGTCAACGTCGCCTCGCGCGTCGAAGACTACATCGACATGGCGTTCACCGCCGCCGCCTCCGGCCGCCCCGGCCCGGCTGTTTTGATGTTGCCCGCTGATCTGCTGGTCGAGCCCTATGTCTCCGAGAACGATCGTATCCATTCGCTCGGCGCCTTTCCACTTGATCGCGTCGCGCCTGATCCCTTGCGCGTAAAAGAAGCGGCGAAGTTGCTCGCCGATGCCGAACGCCCCTTGATCATTGCTGGCGGCGGCGTTCATTCCGCCGGAGGCGCCGCAGCGCTTGCCGCCCTACAGGAGAAGGCGTCGGTTCCAGTCGCAACCACGACTATGGGCAAAGGCAGCGTCGCTGAAACGCATCCCCTAAGCCTTGGCATCGTCGGCTATTTCATGGGCACCAACGCCCGAACACGGCACCTGCGCGAACTCGTGACACAAGCCGATGTCGTCTGCCTGATCGGCAACCGCACCAACCAGAACGGCACCGATAGCTGGAAGCTCTACCCCAAGGACGCGACCTACATCCAGATCGATATCGACGGCCAGGAAATCGGCCGCAACTACGAGGCCGACGTGCGCCTGGTCGCTGACGCGAAGCTTGCGATCGAAGCGCTGACGGCGGAGATCGAAACGCTTGATCTGGCGAAGCGGCAGGCTGCACGCGAGACGGTCGAGGGTCAGATCTGCGAAGGTCTCGCCAAGTTCGAAAGTGAATCGCAGGCCGTGCGCACCGCCGATCGCTCACCGCTGCGACCCGAGCGTGTGATGCAGGAATTGAGCACACGGATCACCGCGAACGACATCATAGTCGCCGATGCGAGTTACAGCTCGATTTGGATTACGAACTACCTGACCGCCACGGAAGCAGGCTCGCGTTTCCTCACGCCGCGTGGCTTGGCCGGCCTCGGGTGGGGGCTGCCGATGGCGATGGGGGCCAAGGTCGGCAACCCGGACAGGCGAGTAATTGCGGTTTGCGGCGACGGCGGTTTCGCCCACGCCTGGGTGGAACTCGAAACAGCCCGTCGGATGGGACTGGCGATCCCGCTCATCATCTTCAACAACCAGATCCTCGGCTACCAAAAGCACGCCGAGACAATCCGGTTTGGCATGCACACGGACGCCGTATTCTTCGAACCGGTCGACCATGCCGCGATCGCGCGTGCGTGCGGTCTCACCGGCATTCGCGTCGAACGGGCTGCCGATATCGGGCCGGCCCTCGAGGAAGCCCTGGCGGCTGACCACACTGTTTTGATCGACGTCATGACAGACCCCGACGCCCACCCCCCGATCACGATGTTCGAGAACAGCGCATGACGGAAGCTTTTCAAATGAACCGATACGAGGGGCGAACGGCCCTGATCACCGCCGCGGGCAGCGGCCTGGGAGCCGCAGGCGCTGAACGTTTGGCCGGCGAAGGAGCGCGCGTTACGGTTTGGGACCGCGACGAAGCGGGTCTCGCGAGACTGCGGGAGAGAGCAATCAACAACGGGCTCTCTATCGCGACCGATGTCGTCGACATGCTCGACCGCAAGGCCATCGAGGCCGCCGTCCAGCGTATCGTCGATCGGGAAAACCGTCTCGACGTCCTTGTCAACAATATCGGCGGCTCGCTGCACGTCCCCTTCCGGTTTCTCGAGCAGACGGATGAGGATTGGTCCCGCGTTCTGGATATCAACATCACGGCATGTGTCTGGACCACGCGAGCGGTCGTCCCACATATGAAGAAGGCCGGCTACGGACGCATCATCAACATGGGTTCGAAAGCCGGACGCTATGGGTCGCTGTTTGCCGGCGCACCCTACTCGGCCGCCAAAGGCGCCATGCAGTCCTTTACGATCCAGCTTGCCCAGGAGTTCGGACCGTACGGCATTACCGCCAATGCAATTTGCCCCGGTGCGATCATCACCGAACGCGTTGACGCCTTCCTCAACGAACGCCATACGCCCGAAGAGCGCCGCCGCATCGAGCACGCCATACCTGTCCGCCGGCAGGGCCGCGTCGAAGATGTCGCCGCCGCCGTCGCCTATCTCGCCTCAGAGGAAGCCGGCTTCGTTAACGGCGCCTCGCTCGATGTCAATGGCGGGCAGGGCATGTCGCTTTGAGCGCGGGCCGCGGCCGGCTCTGCCAACTCGGCCGCCCCGCACGCCCCAAGCGTCCGCGAACCGGCGGCCCCGAGGCTTGCCCGGCTGAACCGGCATCACGTTCCGTAGTAAATGCCGCCATTGACCTGGATGATCTGGCCGGTGATGTAGGCCTGCTGCGGATCGCATAGGAAACGCACCGCCGAGGCAACCTCGTCGACCTCGCCGCGCCGGCCCATTGGCGGGCCATTGCCCTGGGCTGGCAACGCACCGGCCGAGGCGGGGCGCACGGTCTCGATCATGCCCGGCGACACTGAATTGACCGTGATACCCTTGTCAGCGAATTCAGCCGCAAGCGCACGTGTCAAACCGGTCAGACCGGCTTTCGCGGCGAGGTTATGGGCGCGGCGTTTCAGGCCAACGTGCCACGATATGCCACCAAGCGTCACGATTCGCCCCCAGCCCGACTCGACCATCATCGGCAGCGTAGCCTGCGCCAGATGAAACGTGCCATCGAGCGAAATGTCGACCACCCGCCGGAAGGTTTCGTGATCCATGTCGAGGAAATCGATCATTCCGCGTGCCGATGCATTGGCGATCAGGATATCAATTTTGCCGAAAGCATCGCGGCCGGCGCCAACCATGCGGTCGACCTCGTCGCGCTCGACGATATCACCGACGACCGTGATCGCTTTGCCACCAGCCGCCTCGATCTCGCCAACTACAGCATCCCCGGCCGCCTGGTCCTGGAGTGTATTCACCACGATATTTGCTCCGGCGTCAGCAAGCATCAGCGCGATACCGCGCCCGATGTTTCGCGCTCCACCAGTGACGAAAGCAGTATGGCCGGCGAGTGGTTGGGCAGTCATGACGGCATCCCTTCAATTGACATTGGATTGTGGGCTGGCGGCGATCAAATTCACCAACCGGGGTCTTGAACATCGTTTTTGACTTGCCGGCCAGTCTCTGAATGTTTCATTTTTGAGCCGTCGAAACAAACCAGAAAAGCCATCGGGCCAGCCGAAGACGGGAGAACGCCATGATCAGCGAAGCCGAACTCAACCGCCGCAAGCGCACCGGCAAGATAGCCGCAATCCTTTCTGTAGCGTGGTGGATCGCCTCAATCGGCGGCATTATCTACGTCATTACATTGAACGCCTGATATCGGCGCATCCGGCACGCGCCACTGCTGCCGGGCCAGCACTACGCTGAAAGCTCGGTCTCGTGCGCTTGCGCCCAGGTCGTTACGCCGTGCGCTTGCGCCCAGGTCGTTACGCCGTGCGCTTGCGCCCAGGTCGTTACGCC
>CAZWCL010000040.1:6981-8606 GCA_964632265.1 uncultured Hyphomicrobiaceae bacterium
GTGCGCTTGCGCACGGGGCATGGGCGTTCGATCTCGTTGATCGGATCGAATTCGGACCGGTCTACGTGCGCGAGATTGCGCCCATAAATATGCAACGACATCGACAATTCATCCCCGTCGTTGCGGACACTATGGATATCGCTTGGTGTCAGGCAGCAGACATCGCCGCGCCGCATGACCGTCTCGTCAGCCTTAGACAACTTGGCGAAGCCGGGCTTGGCGCCATCATCATCGCGCCGCCACATCACATTGCGCTCCTCGCCTTCGAGGCCGATTACGACACCCCAGGTCTTGTGATTATGCGGGGCGACGCCGCGTCCCGGCATCCAGCTCACCGTCTCGATCAGGATTGTATTGTCGGGTTCTTCGTGGAAGACAGCGATGCCGATACCTTGCTCTTCCTGTGTTTCATAGCAGCGCGGCTCGAGCCATGACGTATCGCGCGCGAAGGGCTTGGCGAGATCCGCCACGGCGCCTGCGATTTCGCGCGGATCCTCCGTGCGCGCCAGCACGTCCTTGATACCGCTAACAAGTTCAGCAATAGCTGGCATGAGCTGTCTACCTCCATGATATCGGACACTTGCGTCAGTCGCCCATGAAGCTAGCATAGACATCGACCGAAACAACCGACGGCGACGAGGCCCACATCATGAAACTCACCCTTCACCATCTAAATCTGTGTACGAAGAACGTAACGGAGATGGACAAGTTCTATACCGACATCCTCGACATGAAGCCTGAGCCGTCGATGGAAAAGCTGCGCGTACGCAACGAAGGCTACGACGGCGGCGTCTCGTTCGTCACCGACGGCCAGACCCAGATCCATCTCGCACAGCAGGACCTCGGGGTCGCCTTCCGCACCGGCCACGCCGTCAATCCGCTCGAGCGCGGCCATATCGCCTATCGCACCGACGATATCGAGGCGTTCAAGAAGCGCCTGGACGAGAAGGGCGTCGAATACGCCGACTATGGCGGATGGGCGATGGCCGGCTGGCACCAGGTTTTCTTCTATGATCCGGATGGCAACATCATCGAAGTGCATCAAGCCCCGGAAGACTGATCGCAAGACTGATCACCTGTCGCCTTGCGCCGCAGCACCCCGGGCGGTCGTCCACCGCCCGGCGCCCCGGCGATCAACGCCCAGACACCCAGTCCCGCCAGCGGTATCAGTCCCTCAACCGCCATGATAAAGAGCGCCGTCTCGGACGCATACATTTTGAAAAGCCACCCCGCGTTCCATAGCCCGATCGTGGCCGAACCGATGCCGAGCGCTAGAAACCCGAATGCGCGCCCGCGGAGTTCCTCAGGTGCCGTGGTGTATACGAGCGCGTACTGCGTTCCGGAGAAAAGGCCGCCGCCAAAGCTTGCTGCGATCAAAGCCACAAGCGTCATGGCCGGTGTCAGCACCTGAGACAGCGACAGGATCGCGAGCAGGTAGATTGTCGGCCCGAGAAAGTAAACGGCAAAAAGGACGTTGGGCCGGATGAAGATGCCAATCAGCAGCGCACCGATGACCCCGCCGACGCCCAGGCGTCCGACACCGACACCGGAGCCGCCGGCAACGTCGAGACCGGATCCACGCCCGCGGACCCCGCCGAGGAGACCCCGCAGGCCGACGAAGAACC
>CAZWCL010000040.1:8616-12572 GCA_964632265.1 uncultured Hyphomicrobiaceae bacterium
CGCCGACGCCTTCAAACGACGCCAGCGAGCCGATCGCAGCCGGCGAGAAGCCAAAATCCTTCTGCGCGAAAACCGGCAGCATCGCCATCAACGGGGCGCAGAAGATATTGTAGATGACCGTGACCCCGAGGATCATGAGGAATTGCGGATTTGAGACCAGCACCCATGAACTGAGCCCGGCGGCAGCCTGCAGCGGCGCCTGCTGGTCACTTTGCGGCGGCGCCGTTACATCATCCCCCCGCCCTGGCCGTGGTTTCCAGGAAAAACCGAGCGCCATCAGAAAACAAACCGCATAGAGCGCACAATTCAGCGAAAAGATGCCGGTGACGCCAAACCATTGAAAAATGACTCCGCCCGCCAACGGCCCGAACCCGCGCGTCGCACAATTCGTGATCCCATCAATGCCCATCGCGCGTCCGATCCGTGGGGGATCGATCGCATCGACCATGAAACGGCGCCGGATTGGCATATCGGTCAGCCAGAAGATGCCCGTTGCAAGCGTTGCGAGAAGAACCGCCGTGTAACTCGCGAGGCCGCCCGCATTAAGGAGGGCGAGCCCACCAGCAAGCACGGTCATGACGAACAGGCTGGCAAGATAGAGCTTTTTGCGATCAAAGCGATCAGTGAGAGCACCGACGGCGAAGCCGAGCAGCGCGTAAGGCGCGACGCGGACAATCGCCAGGAGTGCCACAAGCGGCGGCGACTCGGTCAACTGATAAGCGAAGATGCCAAGCGCCAGGAACTCGAGCCAACGCACCACCCCCGTCAGCACGCCAAGCAGCCAACCGCGTCTATAGTCCGGAATTGTAAACAGCGCGGCGTTCGGTGTCTCGTCCGGCCCGCTAGCCGGCCTGCTGATCGCCGCTTTGGTCACTCCGCCTCCTATCCCATTGAAATCAGTGCGCGACATTTTTGAACGGTCCGCAAACTTCGCATTGGATCACAGGCCCACATCCACCTCCAGCGGCTGCGGCATCACCATGCGGGTATCTCGCACCGATTCTTTGGTCCGACGCGCAGTCGAGAGGAACGGGCCCGCCGCAGGCCGTGCTCATTGATTGTCATAAAAATGATACACAGTATCTCTATGCGCCTTCGAGGGACCGTCCGCGTGCGCATCTGCACGGTACCGCGAGCTGCGACGCAGATTGGTTTCAATGGGGCCGACATGGGCATCGAGATCGAACGAAAGTTCCTCATCATCGATGATGGCTGGCGGGCGGCGGCGAATAACGGCCGCCACATTCGCCAAGCTTATCTCGCCAGTTCGTCCGTTAGCACCGTCCGCATCCGCATCACGGACGAGACCCGCGCCCGGCTCACGATAAAATCGGGATTCCGCGGCTTCGAGCGCGACGAGTTCGAATACGACGTGCCATTGAAAGACGCCCAGGCGATGCTGGAGTTGCGCCAGAGCGGCATCATCGAAAAAGTTCGCTATGAGGTCATGCACACCTGCATGCGTTGGGAAGTCGACGTCTTCGAGGGTGAGAACGCTGGCCTTACGCTGGCCGAAATCGAACTCGATGACGCCGACACCGAGCTAAGCCTGCCATCCTGGGTGGGCAGCGAAGTTAGCGGTGACGCGCGCTTTCAGAACTCGGCCCTCGCCGCCGTTCCCTTTGCCACTTGGCGCACCGGCGTCAAGTAATGCGAAACGACCACGCAGGTTTCATTCAAGCAGCCGTCGCGTGCCGTCCCAAAGATCGCCGACAATCTGATCTGCCGGCGCGGCGCGGGCGAGCGCGGCCCCCTGCCCGGCCCAGGCCTGAAGGCGATCAATATCGTTCGCCTCGTTTGCCTCATCGCGCATCGCCTGTGTGAGCGCGCGCTGCACCGGATAGGGTGCGGGTTCCGGCGCCTCGTCAGCTGCTGCCGCCGATACATATGATGTCCGGATGCTGCGTCCCAGCCGGCCAGAGAACGCTCGGGTCGCGGCCGTGTCTTCCGGCATCGCCTGGCCAATCGCGTCGGCCCAAGCAGGCAGGATCGCAGCCTCCGGCGAACGCAGCAGCGCTGTGCCGATCTGGACTGCCGATGCCCCGAGCATCATCGCGGCCGCCGCGCCGCGCGCATCGCCTATCCCACCGGCCGCGACCACCGGGACGTCAACTGCATCGGCGACCGCGGGGACGAGCGCGAACAGACCCACAAGCTTCGAGGCCGCGTCTTCGGCGCTGAAAGTGCCGCGATGGCCGCCCGCCTCCATACCCTGCGCGACAATCACATCGGCACCCGCCGCAACGGCCATCCGCGCTTCGGCAACACTCGTCACGGTCGCGAACCACTTGATGTTGGCGTCTTTCATTCGCGCGACAATGTCAGCGGGATAGACGCCCATAATGGACGATATGACATGTGGACCCGCCTTGATCATCGCGTCGACCTGGGCGTAAAAATCCGGTAACGTCCGCTCGGCGGCGTCATCCGGAACCTTCGGCCCCCAGCCTTCGAGAAAAGACCGCACGGCCGCCTCGTGTTCAAGGTCACGGGCAGGTGCGGGATCGGGTATCCAGTTGTTGAGTTGGAATGCCCCGTTCGTGCCGGCGCGCACCTTGGCCGACCATTCACCGATAGCCTCCGGTTGCATGGCCAGCGTCCCGCAAGCACCCATCCCGCCGGCCTTGCCGACTGCGATTGCCAATTCAGGCGGACACGATCCCGCCATCGGTGCCATCAGAACCGGCACCCTTAGATCATAGGCCTCCGAGAAACGCGCCGCGCGTTCCATGATCGCTTGTCTGCTCATAGGGATCAACTCCGCTAGTGTCCCTTAAAGACGGGCTTTCGCTTTTCGGCAAACGCCTCGATACCTTCGCGCCCATCATGTCCCCGTGTCAGGTCGGCGATCGAAACGGATTCGTCCTCAAGCTGGGTCTCAAGCGTACTGGCATAGGCCGAAAGCAGCAAACGCTTGCCCCCCCCGAACGCCCTGGTCGGCCCGGCAGCAAACCCTTTGGCAAGCTCCAGCGCCTCCGTCTCAAGCTCTTCACCGCCGACAACCCGCGTGACGAGCCCCCAGTCGAGCGCCTCGGCAGCACTTAGCCGGCGGTTCGTCAGCACGAGTTCCTTGGCGCGCATGAGGCCAATGTGCTTGGCGAGAAAGTAGGTGGAGCTACCATCGGGCGTAATGCCGGCGGCCGTATAGGCACAAGTAAAGGCAGCGTCTTCCGACGCGATGACGATGTCACCGCTCGCAGCAAGGCTGAGCCCGGCACCCGCCGCCATGCCCCCGACCGCGATCACCACCGGCGCATCCATGCGCTGCAGCCGGGTGACCGCGGCATGGAGGATCGTCGCGAGTTCCGTTATATAGGCTGGCAGCCCATCTCTCTGGGCCGCGAACTCCTTGAGGTCGCCACCGGCACAAAACATCCCGCCCCGCGCCTTGAAGATCACCGCACGCACGGCTGGGTCATTGTCACAGGCAAGCGCCACATTGAACAGGTCGTACATCATGGCGCGGTTCATGGCGTTCGCGGCATCCGGCCGGTTCAGCGTGATGACACCGACACCGTCGGTGACTGTGTAGTCGATGGTTTCAAACGTCATCTCAAAATCCGTATCCGTATCCGGTGAGTATCAGCCAGGGCCGATGCGACATGCGCACCTTCATGAACCAGGACCGCCAGTGTTGAGGCGGCGGCTGCCAGGCGGTGGCGGGTCTTTGGGCGGGCCGGCAAAACACTGCGCAAGCGACATCCATCGTGTGGCATTGGCACCGGTGACCGCAAGGTCGGTATCGGCAATATTCCGCGTCTGGCAGACGACTTGGCAGAACGCCGTCGCATCGCCCGCAATGTGCTCATCGTCGCTCGCCGTACCCCACTCCCACGTCGCACCCGACGGTGCGGTGAGGCCAACGTAAGGCACCGGCTCCGGCGGCGTCTCGCCCCGGTTCGTGAAAGTCCAGCCATAGGTATTGATGCCAAGGTGCGCGATATTGCGAATACGGT
>CAZWCL010000041.1:0-12561 GCA_964632265.1 uncultured Hyphomicrobiaceae bacterium
ATTTAGCGCACAATTGATACAAAGAATAACGCCGCACCACTGCTCCAGTGTCCAGGTCCAGTGTCCGGGTCCATTGCTGGGGCCTGCTCAAGTAAATGTGAACGGACCGCAATGCCGAACAGTTCCAAACCGGTTTTGGTTCCCGCCGCGAACACGACCGCCTTTGACCTTGGCACGCCTGCCAACTGGCCATTTTGGCTTATGCTTGGCTTGTTTGGCCTGGTGTGGGCGACATTTGCGCAACCTTGGTTAACCGGCGGACAAACGATCCCGTGGGACGGCAAGGCGCACTTCGCGCCGCAAGTTCAGTTCATGGCTGCGAGTTTTGCGCGCGGGGAGTGGCCATGGTGGACGCCGAATGTTTTCGCCGGCCACCCGCAAATCGCCGATCCCCAGTCGATGCTGTTCTCGCCGCCGTTCATTCTTCTCGCGCTTATCGATCCAGCGCCCGGTCCGTGGGCGATCGACGCGGTTGTCTTTGCGATGGTATTTGCCGGCGGGATTGGTGTGCTGTGGCTCACGACTGACTTCGGCTGGCATCCGGCCGGCCGGTTGGTCGCGGCAATCGCGTTTTGTTTCGGCGCCGCAATGGCGTGGCGGCTGCAGCATTTCGGACAGGTTTTAAGCCTCGCCTACCTGCCGTTCACCCTGCTATTCCTCCGCCGTGCGATCCTCGGCCGGCTCGCCATGGTTCCCCCAAATCCAGCATCGAACTTCGGCCTCGGCCCTGCCAACTGTGCTGCGTGCGACCGGGATGATATGCCGTTCCCACGCCGCCTCGCCTGGGGCGGACTTGCCGGTGCGACGGCCGCCTTCATCGTCCTTGGCCGTGACCAGGTCGGTCTTCTTGCTGTCTATTTGCTCGCAGCTTACGCCGTCGCGCTTCTTGTGCATGACGGGCGGCCGCTCAGCCGTTTGCGCGCCTCGGCTGCCTCGCTCTGCGCGGGCGGACTTGCCGGGGGCTCGCTCGTCGCCATCCCGATCCTGCTAACTGTCGCGCTTGCCGACGCCTCCAACCGGCCGGCCATACCGGTTGCAGATGCGGCGGCGGGTTCACTTCATCCGGCACTGCTCGTCACCGGTGTCGTGCCACACCTCTTTGGTGCCGCAGGCGAGATGCGCGACTACTGGGGGCCGCCGAGCTTTCATTGGGAGGATACCGGGCTGTTTCTCGCGCAGAACATGGGGATCGTCTACATCGGCGCGTTGCCATGCCTCCTCATCATCTGGGGTGTGGTGGGCGGCCGGCTCTGGTCGCGGGAGATCCGCTTTTTCACGATCGCCTTCGTCGCGGTCCTAATCTACGCGCTTGGATGGTACACGCCGGTCTTTGCCTGGATGCATGCCGCGCTGCCGGGCGTCTCTTTTTTCCGGCGTCCGGCTGACGCGGTTTTTCTGATCGGCGCGCTCGGTGCAATGCTCGGCGGATACATGGTCCACCGCGTCCTCACCGAGGCGACTGAGGCGACACACGGGCGGGGAGCACGCGCCGTCACGGGCGGTCTGGTGCTCGCGGTCTTCGCACTGGCATTGACGTTCGCCGTCCTGCGAGAACAACTCGTTGCCGCCGTTCTACCGCTTCTCATGGCCAGCGCCTGGTTCTGCGGGGCCGTTGGCGTCCTCGCTTTCGCCCGGTGGCTCAACCCGATCCGGCCGGTTGCCGCGGCTGTCGTACTCGTTGCCTTCGCCGCGGCCGATCTTGTCGTCAACAACGGACCGAACGGCGCATCCGCCTTGCCGCGTGAAAAACTCGACATGCTCGAACCCGATGGGCGCAACGAAACCATCCGCCTGCTCACCGGGAAGGTCGCCCAGTCAAGGAGTGCGACCCGGCGAGACCGAATCGAGATGGTCGGCCTCGGTTACCACTGGCCGAACACACCGCTGACACACGACCTCCACGCGACCCTCGGCGCCAATCCGGTGCGCCTTGCCCACTACGTTTTAGCAACCGGCGCCGGGGACACCGTTGCCGAAGGTGGACAACGCGCGTTCCCGCCGGCCTTCGCCTCGTACCTGTCGCCGATGGCCGACCTCCTCGGCCTGAGATACATCGCGACCGGCGAACCGATCGAGAAGATCGACCCCAGCCTCGCCGCTCGTCCATTGCCGTTGGTTGCACGCACCAAAACGGCCTACATCTATGAGAACAAGAACGCGCTGCCGCGGATAATTTTCGCCCCCGCCGCCATGATCGTCGACTTTGCGCAAATTCTCGAGACGGGCCGATGGCCGAACATCGACTATCGCCACACCGTGCTGCTCCCGCGCGGTGCCGCTTCGTCCACAACAAGCCCGTCGCCAGCACGTCCGGCGCCGCAAAATGGTCCAATAATAACATCAGGCATGGTCGAGATTGAGCGATACACGAATACCGAGATCGTGCTGGCGAGCAATAGTCCGATACCGGGCTGGGTCGTCCTTGCCGACGTGTGGCATCCGTGGTGGCAGGTCACGGTCGACGGCAAAACCCAGCCTCTTCTGCGCGCGAACTTGATTTTCCGCGCGGTCTATGTGCCAAGCGGCCGCCATATCGTTCGCTTCTCTTTCCATCCTGTCCAGGGTGCAATTTCGAAATTGATATCGAGTCCACCTCGAAAGGCCGACTGATGCAGCTCATCCAAACCTATAAGCGCGCGCTCGGTTTGTTGTTGCATGAGCGCTGGCCTGTCATCGTCCTTGTTTCAGCCAACGCGGCGATCGGGCTGGTGCAGCTTGCCGAACCCGTCCTGCTCGGTGCAATCGTCGATGCGCTTGCCAGCCGCGAGCCAACGCTCGGTTACATCGGGGCGTGGGCAGCAATCGGCCTGTTCGGCATCATCGCGTCGGTCATCGTTGCCGTCGCAGCAGACCGCATGGCCCACCGCCGGCGCCTCGCTGCCATGGCCACAGCCTTCGACACCGCGATAACGCTGCCGATCAGCTATCATGCCAAAGCCGGCACCGGCGCCACCGTGCGCAACATTCTGGCCGGCACTGACGCACTTGGAAATATGTGGCTGACTTTCCTGCGCGAACAATTTTCCGCATTCGTCACCGTAGTCCTGCTGGCGCCTGTCGCATTTTACATGGAATGGCGGCTGGCGCTGCTGCTCACCGTTCTTGCCATCGTCTATGTTGCCCTCAACATGACCGTCATCCGGCGGACGTGGGAGGGCCAGGCCAAGGTCGAAACACATCAGATCAAAGTCTCGGGCCGCGTCGGCGATGTCATTTCGAATGTCGCGATCGTGCAAAGCTACGCGCGCCTTTCAGAGGAGACGACAGCGCTCCGTGATGAAATGAGCCGGCTGCTTGCAGCTCAATATCCCGTCTTGACGTGGTGGGGGGTGCTCACGGTCCTCTCCAGGTCGGCCGCCACAATCACGATGATCTGCGTCTTCGCGCTCGGCTCTTTCCTTCTCACCGCCGGCGAACTCAGTGTCGGCGAGATCGTGAGCTTCGTCAGCTTTGCCACACTGCTCATCGGCAAGCTCGACCAGCTCTCAGGATTCGTCTCGCGCCTGTTCATGCAAGCCCCGACGCTGGTCACGTTCTTCAAACTGCTCGATGCACGCGCCGACGTCGTAGAAAAACCGCACGCGCCCGCGCTTGCCAATCCCCAGGGCGACGTCAGTTTCGAGAACGTCAGCTATAGCTACGACGATGAAGGCCACGGTGTCTTCGAAATGAATTTCACCGCGAAAGCCGGACAAACGGTTGCGCTGGTCGGGCCGACCGGAGCTGGCAAAACGACCGCGTTGGCACTGCTCCAACGCATCCGGGACCCGGACGAGGGCCGCATTACGATCGGTGGCCAAGACATCCGTGACGTGTCGCTCGACTCGCTACGTCAATCGATCGGCGTCGTCTTCCAGGAAGCTGGCCTCTTCAATCGTTCGCTTGCCGAGAACATCCGCGTCGGGCGCGCCGATGCCAGCCCGGAGATGGTCCGCAAAGCCGCAGACGCCGCGCAAGCGGGTGATTTCATCCGGCGAAAACCCGGAGACCTCGATTTCATTGCAGGCGAACGTGGTGGCTCGCTTTCAGGCGGCGAACGTCAGCGCCTCGCCATCGCGCGCGCTATCTTGAAGGATGCGCCAATCCTCATCCTCGACGAAGCGACCAGTGCGCTCGATACGGAAACCGAAGGCCGCATCAAACAGGCGCTGGACGAAGTCCGCCGCGGCCGGACCACATTCATTATCGCGCACCGGTTGTCGACCGTTGCCGATGCCGATCTCATTCTCGTCCTTGAGAACGGCCGCATTATCGAGCGCGGCAGCTTCAGGGAACTCAAGTCCCAGGGCGGGCTCTTCACACGTCTCGTAGCCGAAGGCGATTTCACCGAACCGGCGGCCGGCAAGCCCGGCCTGACCCTCGCCGGATAACAGGAAGCCGATTTCAGCCACGCATCGGCGCGGGCTTCTCGCGGCGCAGGCTCGATGAAAGCCAATAGATCGAGAGCCCGGTAAGGGACGCGGCAAACGCGAATATAAAGGAAGCCTCGTAGTTGCCGGTCATGTCGTGCAGTTCACCCGATATCCAGGAGCCAGCGCCCGCGCCAAGCCCCAGTCCCAGCGCCAGGGCGCCGAAAATCGTGCCGACCGAGCCGCCGCGGAAAAGGATCGACACCATCACGGCGATGACCGGGCCACGAGCGCCCTGCATGAGGCCGAAGCCTGCCACGAAACCGTAGACAAGAACCCAAGATGGATGCCAGGCAACAGCGATCAGGCAGGCGATGCCGGCCATCGTCACGAACTTCGAACTCGTGACCGCAAACAAGCGGCCGAAGCGGTCGGAAACCCAGCCCATCAGCAGAATGCCGATCACGGATAGCGCCCCCGTCATTCCATAGGCACTCGCCGCCCAGACCTCATCGAAGCCCTTCTCGACGAGGAACGCCACGGAATGGGGCAGCACGGCGTAAGCGGCAACGGATGTGAAAAAGTAGAGCCCGAAAAGTGCCCAAAACGCACCCGTGCGCATCGCTCTCAGCGCCGTCCAGGTTGCACCGCCCCCGGCTGCCTGTTCGCGCCGGAGCCTGCGCCAATCAGCCGAGCCACGGGTCATGCGGGTGAGCGGCAGGATGATGACGAAGGCGAGCAGTGCGGCGATCACAATGGCGAGCATCTGGTGTGTCTCACGCCAGCTGTAATAGGCAAGCGTCACCTGGATCAGCGGCGGAAAGAGCAACATGCCGCCGCCGACCGCTGCCGAGGGCATCGCCATCATGAAGCCCATGCCCTTGGTGAACCAACGGCTGAGAAGCGCCGAGGCCACGACCATGCCGAGGCAGGCGGCACCGAGGCCGGAGAGCACGCCGGCAGCGAGATAGTAGTGCCACAATTCAGTCGCGTAGCCGGCCAGAAAGTTGGACGCAGCAAGGAATGTCAGGCCCGTCGCATAGGTCACCCGTGCGCCGAGGCGGTCGATCAACTGGCCGGCAAAAGGAGCGGCCAGGCCGTGGACGATCATGTAGATCGAATAGGTCGCGGCGATTTCGGAGCGGGATGCTTCGAGGTCGGCTTCCACCGGTAGCAGGAAGACGGCGAAGGATTCCGTGACGCCGCGGCCGACCGCGTTCATCAGGAAGGTCAGGCCGACCAGGATGATCAAAAAGTCGGTTGCGGGGCGCCCGCCGGCTTGAGGACCGGCATCCAGGTTTTTAGAGGCTCCGGTGTCGTGCACTCAGCGGCACCCTTGATCAAAGCAGTTCGGTGTCACGACTATCATGTGTTCTGGCGGTCGAGCCAATCCGTCAGGCGATGCATGGCCTCACCCAATGCTTCGGCCGAACGTAAGTAGCAGATCCGGTAGAATGCATTCGAGCCCGGTCCGAAGGCGACGCCCGGGGCGAGGCCGATGTTGGCCTCGTCGACCAAGCGGAACGCTGTCGCCATCGAATCGTCCTGCCCATCGATGGCGAAATACGCGTAGAATGCGCCGTCCGGCGCGCTAAATCGAACATCGTCGCGGCCCCCAAGCGCAGCGGTCACGATGCGGCGTCCTTCCGCGGCGCGGGCGATCTGGTCCTGGGCGAAGGTCTCGCCCTGTTCAATCGCGGCAACCCCGGCGCTCTGCAGGAAGGTCGCAACGCCGGACGTATTATACTGGATATGATTTTCGACAATCTGTCCGAGCGCGGCGTCACCCTGCAACCAGCCCATGCGCCAGCCTGTCATGGCCCAGTTCTTCGAGAAGGTCTGCGCGAACAGGATGCGGTCACCATCTTCGCGCAGGGTCTGGAAGCTCGGCGCCAGAGAACCTGCCGGATCGTCGCGCCAATAGAAGCGGCCGTAGATTTCGTCGGCGATAAGCCACAACCCCCGGTCGCGGGCAAACGCCAAGATCGCCGTCAGTTCGCCCTCGCTGGCCGTCCAGCCCGAGGGGTTGGCCGGTGAATTGATGACGATCACGCGCGTCCGGTGCGTGCAGGCATCGAACAACTTGTCGAGATCGAGCTTCCAGCCGGTCTCGCCATAATCGAGCGCGACGTAGTTGACCTTTGCCCCTTGTGTCGTTGCGGCGCCGACGAAATTCGGCCACGCCGGTGCGATGACGATCACCTCATCGCCGTGGCCCGCGGTCAACTGCATGGCGAGTTGTATCGCCTGCATGCCGCCGGCTGTGATGAAGAACTCATCCGACGAGAAGGCGCGGCCGTAGAGACCGGCGAAATAATGCGCCAGAGCGTCACGCAGCGGTGGTACGCCTAGTTGATAAGTGTAGAACGTCTCGCCATCCGCGAGGCTCCTGGCGGCGGCATCCGAGATCATTGCGGGCGTTGGCGTATCACCCTCGCCGGCCCACAGCGGGATCAAATCCTTCCGCGTCCGGCCGTAATTGAAGACTTCGACGATTCCGCTGACCGGCGCCGCCCGTGCCGAGGGGCGCAGACTTCCAATCAACGCGTCGCGCCTGGTCTCATCCGTCTTGCTCATGGATCTGCCTCGCCGTTCATGCGTCCGGAGTCCGATCGACACCTGTTTCGCAATCGCAGCAAAGGCTTTAAACTAATCGAAGACGCAAAGTCGAGCAGCACACGCTGACCCTGACAACAAACATTGCATAAGAAGCCGAGCTTCGCGGCTGCCTCCTGGCAGAGCGCGTAATGTTTCGGCGCTCATCTTCTGGAGGACTCCGTGGCCCAATATCTCAAGCGCGGCAAGGATGCCGATATCCGCGAATCGGACAACGCCAAGGTGCGTGAGATCGTGGAGGGCACGCTTGGCGAAATCGAAAAGCGCGGCGACGAAGCGGTGCGCGAGCTGTCGGTCAAGTTCGACAAGTTCGACCGGGAAAGCTTTCGCCTGAGGGATGACGAAATCCAGGAATGCATCGCCCAGGTCGGCGAGCGCGACCTTGACGACATCAAGTTCGCGCAGGAGCAAGTACGCAACTTCGCCCAGCACCAGCGCGCCTGTCTGCGCGACCTCGAGGTCGAGACGATGCCAGGCGTCGTACTCGGCCACAAGAACATCCCCGTCCAATCAGTCGGCTGTTATGTGCCCGGCGGCAAGTACCCCATCATTGCCTCGGTACACATGTCGGTCGTGACCGCAAAGGTCGCCGGCGTGCCACGCATCATCACCGCCGCGCCACCCTTCAACGGCAAACCCGCCCCGGCAATCGTTGCCGCGCAACATCTTGGCGGAGCCGACGAAATCTACTGTCTGGGCGGTATTCAGGCGGTCGGCGCCATGGCGCTCGGCACCGAAACAATTGCTCCGGTCGACATGCTGGTCGGGCCCGGCAACGCCTTCGTGGCGGAGGCCAAGCGCCAGCTCTATGGACGTGTCGGCATTGATCTGTTCGCTGGGCCGACCGAAACACTCGTCATCGCCGATGAAACGGTTGATGCGGAACTGGTTGCAACCGACCTTCTCGGGCAGGCCGAACACGGCACCAACTCACCCGCCGTCCTGATCACAAACTCCGAGCGCCTCGCCCGCGATACGATCACCGAGATCGACCGGCTTCTCGAAATTCTGCCCACCGCCGAAAATGCCCGTGCCTCGTGGGCCGACTATGGCGAAGTGATCGTGTGCGACGACTACAATGAGATGCTCGCGAAAGCCGAAGAAGTGTGCTCTGAGCACGTCCAGGTCATGACCGACCGCGACGATTGGTTCCTCGAAAACATGACCAGCTACGGCGCCCTGTTCCTCGGTGCCCGCACAAACGTTGCCTACGGCGACAAGGTCATCGGCACCAACCACACGCTGCCGACGCTCAAGGCCGGGCGCTACACTGGAGGACTGTGGGTCGGTAAATTCCTCAAAACACATACCTACCAGCGTATACTTACCGATGAGGCGTCGGCCACAGTCGGTGAATACTGCTCGCGCCTGTGTGCGCTTGAGGGCTTCGCCGGTCACGGCGAGCAAGCCAACCTCCGTGTTCGCCGCTACGGCGGGCGCAACATTCCCTACGCCGGCGTCGCGGATTGAGGTGGACCAGATGAACCTTCCTGCCACACCATCCTTCCGTCTCGATGGCCGGCGCGCGCTGGTCACCGGTGCCTCCTCGGGCATCGGCCTTGCCGCGGCCGCCGCGCTCGCGGATGCCGGTGCTCACGTCATTCTTGCCGCCCGGGGAGCGCAGAAACTCGGCGCGACCCAGGCAGCCATCATGGAGGCGGGCGGCTCTGCAGAGACACTCGTCATGGACATCGCTGATGTTAGCGCGATCGGCGACAAGCTCGATGCGCTCGGCGCCCTCGACATCCTCATCAACTCGGCCGGCACCGCGCGCCACACGCCAGCGCTCGAGACGACAATCGAGGATTATGACGCGGTCACCGACATAAACGTACGCGGCGCCTATTTTCTCAGCGTTGCTGTTGCCAAGACCATGATCGCGGCCGGAAAAAAAGGCTCGATCATCAACGTCTCGAGCCAGATGGGCCACATCGGCGGTATCGACCGCGCCGTCTACTGCGGCACCAAACACGCCATGGAAGGGTTTACCAAGGCCATGGCAATCGAGTGGGGGCCGTACGGTGTGCGTGTCAACACCCTGGCGCCGACCTTCATCCGCACGCCGCTGGCCGAACAGACACTCGCGATCCCCGAACGGCGCGCCTGGATCGAGGAGAAAATCAAGCTTGGCCGCGTCGGCGAACTTTCCGACATCACCGGGCCGTGCGTCTTCCTAGCAAGCGATGCGGCGGCGCTGATCACGGGCACCTCACTCATTGTCGACGGTGGTTGGACCGCCGGCTAAACCATTTCTGTCAGCGGGCGTGGCGCCGGCGCGTCCGGCAAGGCCGCACACGCCACACGGAGAATACCAAACTTGACGGGTTCCGCCGATTTTTATCGCAACCTTATTCCAGCGACGTCGTTCGCCGAGGCGGCGGAATTGCAATTATACCAACGCGTGCCGGATGACTGGACCGTCCTGATGGGCGATATCCGCAGTTCCACGGCAGCGATCGAGGCCGGCCGCTACAAGGCCGTCAACATGGTCGGTGCCGCAGTCATTACCACTATCCTCAACGCCTGCCCCAATCATGACATCCCGTTCGTCTTCGGCGGTGATGGTGGCACCGTCGTCGTCCCGCCCGCCGCGCTGGAAGCCGGTCGCACCGCGCTCTCACGGCTGCAGGCCCACGCTCGCGAAATTTTCGACCTCGACCTCAGAGTGGGCGCACTCACCGTTGCGGCACTGCGCGCCGGCGGCCACGACCTCAGCGTCATGAAACTGCGGCTCAGCAAGGACAATCACCTTGCGATGTTCGGCGGCGACGGTCTTGTCTATGCGGATGCGTGGCTGAAGCGGGCCACTCCCGGCGATCCGATCCTGCTCGATCCCGTGGACAACACCGAGCCGCCCGATCTCGAAGGGCTTTCGTGCCGGTGGCAACCGCTCGAATCGCAAAATGGCATGATGCTCAACATCATCTCTATGAGTGCGGACCCGAGCCTTGCCGGCGAGCGGCGTCATTTCCAGGAGGTCACCCGGGCGATCGCCGGCATCCTTGGTGCGCCACTCGAGCTTTCGGCGCCAGTCAGCGATTCGACCCTCGTTTTCAAGTGGCCGCCTGCGACCGTGGATCTCGAAGCGCGCGCCACCGCCGGGCGCAAATCGAAATGGCGGAGGCGCCTCGAAATCCTGAACCAGTCGCTGATCCAGTATGTACTTGAACGCTTCAACCAGCGGGCCGGCTACTATGATGCGCTGGCGTATCGTGAACAGATGCGCCACAATACCGACTTTGAAAAATACGATGGGATGCTCCGGCTTGTTCTTGATGTGAGGGTCGAACAGGCGGCCCGGATCGACATCTATCTGCGGCAGGCGCACGAGCGCGGCGAACTCTATTATGGGCTGCACAGTGCGCGCGAGGCGCTCATGACGTGCGTCGTCTTCAGTCTCGCTGAAAAGCGGCATATCCATTTCATCGACGGCGCGGGCGGCGGCTTCGCACTTGCCGCGCTCGACCTCAAGCGTCAGCTCGAAGCTGGCGATCCGGCGTACCAGACCCCATGATCCAGACCACTACGGACGCTGTACTTGCCGTCGATCCTGCTTACCTTTCAGCGACGCTCGCTCTTATCGCCGCCTTCTTCTTCGCGCTCTCCGCGCACGTCCAGAATATGGCGCCGAAAACGGTCGCAACGCAGGTCGGCACCTTCGTTTTGATAACGACCCAGGCGGTCATCTATGGAATTGCCGGTGTCTTCGTCGTCAAAGCTGAATATTGGGCCTCGTCGGCCGTCATCTTGTTCGCCGCCGCCGGTCTTCTGAGACCGACGCTTTCAATCACGCTATGGGTCGAGGGCATCAAGCGGCTCGGGCCGACGCTCAATGCCGCGCTCACATCGACGGGGCCATTGTTCGCGGCCATCTTCGGAATCCTCCTGCTCGGTGAAATCCTGACGCCGATGATCGCGGCCGGGATCGGCCTCGTCGTCATTGGGGCACTGGTACCAGCACTCAACAAGCGCGGTATACCGCTTACCTTTCCGCTCTGGGCGTTGCTCCTGCCGCTCGGCGCCTCGGCGCTGCGCAACGTCGCCCATGCCATCACCAAGATCGGTTTCGCCGAGGTGCCAAGCCCGCTCTTTGCTGCGATGGTCGGCACAGGTGTCTCGTTCGTCGTTGTCGGGAGCCGATTCGTCGTCGCACCGCCCAAGATCACCGGCAAGCCCGGCGACTACCGGTTCTTTGCCTACTCAGGCATAATCACCGCGCTCGCTGTCTACCTGCTCAATCAGGCGCTGCAACTCGGTCAAGTGATCACGGTTGCACCGATCCTCGCCAGTTCGCCCGTGTTTGCGGCCCTCCTCGGCTATTTCGTCTTCGGGCGTGAAACGCTCAACTGGCGCACGATGACGACCATTGCCCTTGTCGTTCCGGGCGTTGTGATCATCATTCTCGCATCTGCATGAAGCCGGAGGCACGCCAAATGCTCGGGGGCCGATCCCTTACCGGGGTCTCGCACGTTCGATCGCGTCTGCAATCCCGCTGCCGAGAAGGGTGACGCTTGTTGAAGAACTCCCGCGCTTTCCTCTTATCGAGAGGCGGACAATCTCCCGAAAGAAATAGCTGGAACGCTCCACCCGCTCGATCGCCTCCCAGGGTATGAAAAGCGGTGCGTGGCCGACCCTGAACAACCAAATCGTTTTGAGACCAATGCCGCGCTCAGAGACGTGCACGACCAGTACATGGTTGTAGTTGGAAAAAAACCTGATCCGTCCACTCGCCCAGGTGAAGGTTTCGCCGGCTTGCGGTGCCTGCGCTGCGTAATCGGCCGACAGTGTGCTCCAGCCGCTCAGGCGCGAGACAAGCAAGACGACCGCGCACCAGAACAGCGGAAATATGAGCGCGAAGGCCAGAATGGGCAGAATGATATTTTCCACTTCGACCTCGGCGCCCGTTAAAATGCTGGAGCTAGCCCAATCGGCCCGCGACCGAAAGGATTTCACGTGTACGCGAAACACGATCGCCCCAGACACGATCGAATTCGGCAACCAGTTCCTTGATGGCGTCGCTTTCCGTGATCGCCATCGCCGCTCCATCTGATTCGAATTCATAGAATGCGTAGTGTTCGCGAGGGCTCGTCAAACTCCAGCAGCGCCAGGCGCGGGCCACGCCGAATGCCTTCTTGGCATCGGGTAGATGCTCAGTCTCATACCACTTATCGAACTTTGCGATATCGGCATCATCACGCACCGTTGCGTGGACGAGTAGACAGGCTGCTGACTGCATGGCGGTTTCTCCGGTTGGATCGGTGTGGCCGTCTCTGGGTGGTCCCGTCACGGTGCGCCAACCGAAGCCCCGGTGGCTTCGGTTGGCGCACCGTGATCCTCAGTCCATCAGAACAACGCCGCGCGCGACCTCTCCTTTAGTGAGGTAGTCGAAGCCTTCATTGATCTGGTCAAACTTGTAGGTCCGGCTGATCAATTCATCCATTTTCAGGCTGCCGGCCATTGCCATATCGGCAAGTACGGGCAAATCAGCGGCCGGGTGAATCGAGCCGTAGTATGCCCCCGTCACCATCTTCTCGCGAAATACCATTTGAAACGCGTTTATGCTCGCGGTCTCGTTGACTTCGGGCATACCGATAAA
>CAZWCL010000042.1:0-12387 GCA_964632265.1 uncultured Hyphomicrobiaceae bacterium
CAGCCTGTCTTGGCGGCGATCTGCCCAGCCAGCCAGAGGTTTTCTTCCTGGAGCGCGGCACCACCGAGCAGCATCAAGGTGTTGTCCCCGCCGGCAAGCGTCTCTGCGGCACGCTCGATCATGGCGGCATCGACGGCCGGACGGCTCGGTGGCGGCAACGGCGCCGCCGGCCCCTTGGCCTCGTTCCACGCCGTATCACCGGGCAAAATCAGCGTCGCAATCTGACCCGGCGGCTGCATCGCAACCTGGATTGCCTCAGCGGCATGTTTCGCCACTTCGTCAGATGACAGGGATGTCTTGACCCAGTGTGATACCGGCCGCGCGAGGCCTTCGATGTCCGCCGTCAACGGCGCATCGAGCTCGATGTGATACGTCGCGTGCTCGCCGACGATATTGACGATGCCCGAACCAGCCTTCTTGGCGTTGTGCAGATTGGCGATACCGTTGGCGAGGCCCGGGCCGAGATGCAGCAGCGTCGAGGCCGGTTTGCCGGCGATGCGGTAGTATCCGTCGGCTGCGCCCGTCACACCGCCCTCGAAGAGGCACAACGCGCAACGCATGCCCGGCACCGAATCGAGTGCAGCAACAAAATGCATTTCCGATGTGCCAGGGTTCGTGAAGCAAACATCGACGTCCCCGGCGAGCAACGTGCGAACAAGACTTTCGGCACCATTCATAGTCGATCTGCTTCCTTAGCGCATCTGTGTCGAACCGTCAGGACGTTCGCATGACCAGGGCCCCCCGCAAAGCCCTAATGGCGGCCCGCTTTTCGCGATATCAGGTAAGTGAAGCGCCGCATGGCGGGCCAGGCGTGGCCAACGCGGCGCAGTCCCCCGGCCGTGGCCGAACAGCCAAACCCGCGTGTTGGGCGTCGGCGCTACTGCTGCTCCGGCATCAATGCGTCGTCGATCTCGTTCGCCCGCACGTATGCTGGTCGCTCCGTCAAGCGGTCTCGATAGCTGCGGAATGCAGGTCGGTCTTCGATCGTCTTGAACACAAGCCCCCAATCGATAGCGGAACCGACATAAACGTCTGCCGCGGTAAAACTGTCGCCCGTCAAATACGGCGTCTGCGAGACCGCCCGTTCCAGCGTATCCATCACGCGCTCGAAAGTGCCGTAACCAGCTATGGCCGACTGGGTCGCCGTCACATCGAACCCGAGCGCGCGGTTGGTCACTGCGGCCTCCAAAGGGCCCGCTCCGAAGAAAAGCCAACGGTAATAAGCGCCGCGCTTATCGGCCGGTGGCGCCAACCCGGCCGCCGGAAACACGTCTGCAAGATAGGCGCATATTGCGGCTGCTTCGGTCACCACCGTATCGCCGTGCTTGAGCGCCGGGACCTTCGCCATCGGATTAATTGCCCGATAGCCGGCGGACTGCATGGCATCGCCATAGAACACGATTTCGGTTTCGTAGGGCTCACCGACCTCTTCGAGCATCCAGCGGCTGATCCGCCCGCGCGACATTGGATTCGTATATAAAACAAGCCCGTCTGCCATCATCAGTTCCTCGCGACAGCTCACCCCGACCTACCATGACCACCCCGGCGACCATGACCCGTCCGCCCAAATCGGGCCGCCGCCGCAGCGGGCCGCGTAAAATCAGGCTCGGCAGGTCAAAATCCGCGTTCCCATTGCAACCATTTGCCAAGCACGCCGTCCTGATGCGTGATCGCGTTATTGTCTCCGGCGGTGCTCTTTTCACTCTGCCAGAAGTCGACGGTATTGACCCGCAACGTCTCCGAACAAGACCGTTCGCAATGGATCCAGCTGCCACCGGGCGTGCGCACCTGCCAGCCGACGCGCGTACGGCGCACGGGCCCGACGACACTCCCGTTTCCGAAGCGGCTTTCAGCAACGACGTAGTCGCCATTTGGACTACGCGCATGGGCCGCGGACGCAGTCACCAGGCCCGCGGTCACGAGGGCCAACGCCATCGTCCCCGCAAGCGCCGCACCGCCCGTTCCTCTCCACTCACCGAACAGTTTCATTGCATCGCTCCTGTGATGCCATGGCCCCTGACCCCGAAACGCGATAGGTCCCGCCGGCCCTTGCCGTATGAAAACAATTTGGTTTGGCATAACATGTTCGGCGCGTTGACGCCTCTCACGTCGCTGTCAAATTGCGAAATGATGCCGACTTGTTACAGTCGTCGGGTTTCATTATCCCGGAGCTTCCGGCTCCGATTGAGAAACGCGCCGCTGGCCGCGTGCTGTCCAAAGCGCAGCGGCATCGCCGAAATCGAACCAGGGAGAGAAAAACTACATGGCAGATAAGGTTGCGCTGGTCACAGGTGCCGGCAGCGGTATCGGGCGTGCCTCCGCGCTCGCACTCCAGGCCAGAGGCTATCACGTGGCACTGGCCGGGCGGCGTAGTGAAGAGCTCGAAAAAACCGCCGGTATGGCCGAAAGCGGTGGCGGCGAAATGTTGCCGGTCAGCACTGATGTCGCCGATGTCGAATCAGTCCGCGCCCTGTTCAAGTCGACGAAGGACAAGTTCGGCCGCCTCGATGTCCTCTTCAACAATGCCGGCATGGGCGCACCGCCCGTCGATCTTGAAGACCTGCCCGTCGAAAACTGGAAGCAGGTCGTCGACGTCAATCTCACCGGCTCATTCATTTGCGCTCAGGAAGCCATCAAGATCATGAAGGCGCAGTCACCGATGGGCGGGCGCATCATCAACAACGGCTCGATCTCGGCCTATGCGCCACGGCCCAACTCAGTTGCCTACACGTCGACCAAACACGCCATCTCCGGCCTCACCAAAACGATCTCGCTTGATTGCCGCAAATACGATATCGCCTGCTCACAGCTTGATGTTGGCAACGCCGACACCGACATGGGCGGGCGCATGAAGCACGGTGTGCCGCAGGCTAACGGCGACATAGCAGCCGAGGCAGTTTTTGACGTGAAGTACGTCGCCGATGCCGTCGTCTTCATGTCCGAACTGCCGCTGGATACCAACGTCCAGTTCATGACGATTATGGCCACCAAAATGCCCTTCGTCGGTCGCGGCTGAGCGGTCGGGCCTAGAGCGGTCCGACCTTGGTGGGATCGCTTTGCCCACTCTACACTATTGGAGTAGATCAATTTTTTCCGGTTTAGCCGACGGCCCCGGTAACGAAAAGTCTGCAACTAAACCGAAAATGATCTGGAGGCACACCAACCGTTGCGACCCCCGTAGGCATTTCCACCTAGGTTGGAAACGCCGCCCGGATTCAAGGCGTTCCGGCGCACTGGAACGTAGCCACCGCGGCGGATAATGCTTGAGCATTACCGCCGCAGACTGATCGCGATCCCGCGCAAACCCTCGGTGCCGGTTGAAATATCAACTGACTGCCGGCGTCCGGAAAACGAGATATTCACCGAACCGGACACTGCACCGTTAATCAACAGCTTGACGCGCCCTCTCCGCGCCGTTCCGGAAACGTCGCCTGTCGCGTTGAACGTGCGCTCCTCCCAGGTGCCGGACAGGCGCCCATTCGTGTCCTGCAGGCTGGCCCTCAATTCGATCTTGTTGCCCGCGGAGGCGCACCGGATCGCAAGCCCGAGCAGCGCACCGGCCTCTTTGGCATTGTAGTAGGCCCGGCATGCAATGCGTTCAGTGCGGCCATTTTCGAGCTTGATCCGCCCACCGCCCCGCCAAACCCCATTCAGCTTGTCAAAAATACCTGATGCGCGGGCATCAACCGTTGATGTCTGGAGCGTAAGTGAGGCGAGCAAAACGCCAAGCGATACTGCGAGCACGCTCGCGGATTTCAGCAAACAGGTCATTGGAGGTCAGCCTTCCCTAACGCGCCTGCCCAGCGTCGAGTAGGCGGTGGCTTGTGCTTGTAAATTCTTGTCATCATATCGTCGGGCCCGAGCAAAATGATAGTACGCTCGTGTTGCCGACCGCAATTCCCTGCCACGTAGGCGCCATCGCATCACACATGCCTACATGCTGAACCCGCGTCGCCCGAAAAGGCGGCAGGCTTACGGTCTGTTTGACGGGCTCTTGGGCTCGTCGCCGCAGACTGCGTCAAGTGGGGGGTCAATCGCGTGATGTGTCGAATGCCATGCGCTCGGCGCGGCTTCTCCGCTCACATCCAAAACCAACATCTGCAATCGCCACTGAGATGATGCGCTCGCACACCATGTGCGCCGCACCCGTCTCGCCCGAATGTCGGGCGCTTTGCGTCGTCTCTAAAATGAGCTGTGGCCCTGACGAAATCACGACCGCAGCTTTTTCCTTCGCGCCATCCTTCACCTCGGCACGGCTCCCCGTTCCCCACGCCGGCAACGCCAGCAGGGCGGCTCCAGCACCCATCAAAGCGATCGCGATCGCGTTGTTCGTCTTCATCGCAACATCCCCCGCAATAAATCCCTTGGTGTAAGGATAGCGATTCGTTCTCTTAAGGCGGAGTTAAATATCGTCCCCAACCGGGAGGATTAGAGCGGGTCCGACCTCGGTGGAATCGCTTTCGCGATCTCACTGGGGTCGGTAGTACCGCTCTAAACTATTTGAGCAGATCATTTTTTCCGGTTTAGCCGGCGCCGGCCCCGGTTACGAACGGTCTGCAACTAAACCGAAAATGATCTGGACGCCGCGAGAGAAAAATTACTCCAGGTGTTCCGCACCGGTCACGGATTTCGGTGTCCGAAGCAACATCACCGCGATGATCGCCACCGCGATCGGCAGCACCGCCAGCAATCGCAGCGTCCACGTAGGGTCTCCAAACGCATCGAACGCCCAGCCGACCGGGAAGGGGCCGAGCGAGGCCCCGAATACGCCCACCATTTGCCCGGTCCCCTGGATTGATCCCAGATGCTTGCGACCGAAATACCGCGGCCAGATATAACCGAACATGGTCATGGAGAACGCATTGTTGATGCCGAAAACGGTTGCATAGAGCAAGGCTGTCGGCCCGTTCGACGCCAGCGTGACGAGCGTAAGCGACGACGCCGTGACCAACAGCGCGAGCGCCAGGACGAAGCGCGTTCTCAGTCGATCGAACAACCGCCCGACCAGCGGCATCGCGACGACCATCGCGACCGCTGATACGGCAAACCCGCGCGCTGCGAACTCGGGCGACAGCCCTTGGAAGGTGAGAACCTGAACTTGCCAGAAATGCAGCGTGGTCACCAGCATCGCCAAAAGGAACCATCCCGCGGAGACGATATAGAATGCGAGCGTGCCGAGCGCCTCCCGTAGAGACAGGCCAGTGATGACTGCGGTCGCATCTGCTGCATCCGTCTCCGCCGAGCGCCGCTCCCCGTCGGGGCGCAGGCCGACATCTTCCGGCTTGTCAATCGCAAGGAAAAGCAACGGCGGCAACATCATGACCCACGTAATGACGCCAAGCGCCACCCAGGCCTGACGCCACCCGAGCCAGTCGATCAGAAACTGCCCGAGCGGTGGATGAACGGCCATCGAGATCCCGAAGCCCAGCGCCATCAGTCCCATGGCGAAACCACGCTTCTTCGAAAACCATTGCGAAACGAAGTTCGCGCTGCCGAGCATCATCGATCCCTGGCCGAAGAAGCGCAGCGCCGCGAAACCGACCGCGAGCCATAAGAAGTTTGCCGCCGCCCCAAAGAAGATGCAGCACAGCCCGAGAAGCACAGCGATGGCCATCAGCGCCTTGCGCGCTCCGAACCTGTCGACCAGCCGTCCCGTCTGCGGCAGGAGGAAGGCGGCTGCCAGCGTCGCTATTCCATAAGCCGTTGCAATCGTTGCCTTCGAGATATCAAGGTCGCGGCTGATCGGATCAATGAACACCGAAAACGTATGAGACTGTCCTGGCCCCGAGACGAAAATGCCAAGGCCCGCGAGTACGACCATGACCCAGCCATAGAAAAAACGACCTTCGGCCTTTGCCACCGCTCCGTCGCGCACCGCATCGATCACGCTGGTAGTCCTTCACTTGTTGCTTGCACCATGGCAGCCTTTAGCATGAAGTTTCGGTTCACGAGGAGCACGTGAGGCCGCATCATTGCTATCATCACGTCGTAGATTATCGCCGCCACAAAGGAACGCCCTATGCAACTCGATGATCGAAAAGTCCTGGTCACTGGCGCCGGCAGCGGCATAGGCCGGGCGGTCGCCCTTGCCATGGCGCGCGAAGGCGCTGACGTCGGCGTCTCCGATATCAATTCCGGCGCCCTCGACAGCCTAAAGACCGAGATCGAGCAACTTGGACGCCGTTGCGTGCCGATCGTCGCCGATGCCGGCGATGTCGCCGAAATCGACCGCATGATCGCCGACACGGTCGCGGCCCTTGGCCGCCTGGACGTGATTGTAAACAATGCCGGCGTCACCCGTCGCGCGCACATCATGGACCTCACGGAGGAGGACTTCGACCGGATCAACCGGGTCAACACCAAGGGCGTCTTCTTCTGCATGCAGCGCGCCGCCCGCGTCATGATCGAACAGGGCGGAGGTCGCATCATCAACATGGCCTCCATCGCCGGCAAGGGATATTACGGTTCATCGAACGTCATATACGCCGGCACCAAAGGCGCAGTAATCGCCATGACCCGGCTCGGCGCCAACCAACTCGGGCCCCACAATATAACTGTCAACGCCGTGTGTCCGGGGGTCACCGAAACGGCGATCTACCAGGAGATCATGGAGCGCGATGCGGAACGGCTCGGCGTCCCACTCGAAGAAGTGCTCGCCCGCGCGGTGGAGACGATCCCCCTCAAGCGTGCCAACACTCCCGAAGATGTCGCCGGCATGTGCGTCTTCCTCGCCTCGGACGCCGCCCGCAATGTCTCAGGCCAGTCCCTACACGTCGACGGCGCACTCGTGCCGGATTGATCGGCACGGCTGCGGCCCCCCATTCCAGGTTGAGCCGCACGTCTAAGTTGGAAAGATCGGCACATGCTCCCTTGTCAGCGCCAATTGTTTGATATGCCGCGCGATGTCACATTCTTCAATGCCGCCGCATGGAGCCCGCTGCCGGTTTCTGCGGTCGAACTGGGCCAGGAGGGGGCAGCCCGCAAAGGACGTCCTTGGTCGATTCCGTCCGGCTTCGACGAAGAGCAGTTCGAACGCGCCCGTGCCGCGGCGGCCGGTTTGATCAACGCAGATCCCGGCAACGTTGCCCTGATCCCCTCCGTCGGCTACGGCGTCTCGACCGCCGCCAAGATAGTTGCGATCCCCGCTGATACGCGCGTGGTTGTTCTCGACAGCGATCACTCCTCCCCGACGCTTGAATGGATGAGCCGCGCCGAGGCTGGCCGCTACGATATCTCGGTCGTTACCGTTGGCGATGATCACGACTGGACCTCGGCCCTCCTCGACGAAATCGCACGGCCGGGCGCGCCACCCATTTCGATGGTTTCGATCTCGTCCGTTCACTGGTCCGACGGCGGCGCCATCGATCTCGCCCGCATCAAGGCGGCGATCGCCGGTACCGGTGCGCTATTCCTGATCGATGCAACTCATGCCGCGGGCGTCATGGATCTGGACGTCGCCGCCCTTGATCCCGACTTTGTGATCTTTCCCACCTATAAGTGGTTGCTCGGACCCTATGGCCGGGCCTTCCTCTATGTTGCCAAGCGTCATCACGAGGGCATTCCGCTTGAGCAAACCGCGTATGGCCGTAAGCGGGTCGCCGCGGAGGATCATAGATATTTCACAGACCTTGCTTACGTCGATAATGCCCGCCGCTTCGACATGGGCGAGCGCGATTGGTTTGTCTCGCTCAGTGTCGCCGCACACAGTATCGAACTGATCCAGAGCTGGGGCGTCGCGGCCGTTCGCGAACGTCTCGCCGCACTTACGCGCTCTATTGCCGACGGTTTGAACGAGCGTGGTGTCCCTGTCACGTGGCTCCGCGAAGACCTGCGCGCGCCCCACATTCTTTCGCTCGGCTTCCCGCGCGGCATGCCTGATGAATTCGCCCGCACGCTGGCCGCTGAAAACGTCTATGCCGCTCCGCGCCTCGGTCGACTACGCCTTAGCCCGCATGTCTACAATGACGAGGTCGACTGCGACCGACTAACCAACGTCCTCGCCAACGTCCTTCGCGCCTGACAGCCGAGCGGCGTCGCGGCGAACTACGACGCTGGCGATGGCTGCGTCAGCTCTCGCACGAAGTCGAGCTTCGCGATGACCGGCGCCGAGAGCACGAACGGGTAGAGATCGGCTTGGCCCATCGAGCGATTGAGGCTGTTGACGGCAAACACAACCGGCAGCCATGCTTCGATCAAGGCGTTGATGTCACGATTTTCGTGGGCGTTCGACGTGGTTTGCCGGTCGACACCGGGGATGCCGTCCTGTCGCGGTGACAGCGAAAGTCCGAAAGCATTGGCTGTTTCAAGCGTATCGATGATGTGGAGATAGTGCGCCCAGGTCTCCGCGAAGTCTTCCCACGGATGGCTTGATGCGTACTCACTGATAAACGACTGACCCCAGTTCTCCGGCGGCCCGGTTTCGTAATGGCGCTTTAAAGCCTCCGTATAGTCGGCGCGTTCGTCACCGAATACCGCGCGCGCCGCGTCGAGCCGGCCACCGTCCCTGATCAGTTTGTCCCAGTAATAATGGCCAATCTCGTGGCGCATATGCCCGAGTAGCGTGCGATACGGCTCGCGCATGTCAACACGCATCTTTTCGCGGTGCGCATCGTCGGCTTCATCGAGTGCGATTGTGATGAGACCATGATCGTGGCCGGTCATCACCGGCGCTTCGTCCGGCGATGCGGCTGGGAAGTCAAATTGCAACGGCTGCGGATCACCGGAGGCGGGTGTCGGGCGCGGCAAATCGAGCTTCAACAAGGTGTAATAAAGGCGTCGCTTGGCGATCTCCAGCTTGGTCCAAAGCGCAAGACGCAACGGATCACTCACGTCGGGAATAATACCGTTGTGCTCGCAGGCTGCGCAAAACGGACCTTCGTCGGCGCCGACGAGCCAGTTGCATGCCGTGCGCTCCCAATTTTCGCAAAACCGCCAGCGCTCCGATGGAACCGTAGCCGCCAACCAGATCTCGTCATCCCGCGTCACGACGCTCATGGTCTCGAGACCGGCCAGATACCCAAGCCATGCCCCGCATTTTTCGCACGACATATTTTCGAAAAATATGGTCTGATTGCAATTCTGACAGTTGAACAGCTTCATTGCCCGGCGTTCCCTTGCGCGGTCCTGTTGCCGCCCGAATTTGGAACCGTCTCGCATCCCACAGGTTCCGGATGCGCTCCAAGTCGCCTCAGCCACGCCGCTCATGAAAGAAATCGTAGATTTTCTGCGCCATCTCCGCCGATATGCCCTCGACCGTTTTCAGATCCTCCACGCCGGCGCGCGAGACGGCCTTAGCCGAGCCGAAATACTGCAAGAGATTTCGCTTTCGCGTCGGGCCGACTCCCGCAATTTCGTCGAGCGGGTTCGCGGTCATCGCTTTGGTCCGTTTCGCACGGTGCCCACCAATGGCAAAGCGGTGCGCCTCGTCGCGCAGACGTTGAATAAAGTAGAGCACGGGATCGCGCGGTTCGAGCATCACCGGATGTGGCGTGGCGATGCGGTGGAAGTGTTCGCGCCCGGCATCCCGGTCGGGCCCCTTGGCAACCCCGATCAAGTCGACACCTTCCACGCCGAGTTCTTCGAAAACCTCCCGTGCAACAGAAAGCTGTCCTGCGCCGCCGTCCACCAGCACGAGGTCCGGCCACTCGGGCGTATCGCTGAATAAATCAGTGTCCTCATCCGGGCCGCGGACTATTGCCTCCGGGTCCACCAGCCCATCCGCTGGCCGCTGGGTCACTGATTCCACAGAAACCGTGCCAAACGGCAAGCCGTCGGCTCCGCGTTCCTTCAGCGGCGGCATACTTGCCTCGGCGCCCCGGGATCGATCGGCGGCCGCAGACTGTAGCGGTGGCGTACCATCACTGGCCCCGACGTCCGGCGCGTCCGGCTGGTCCTTGTCGGCGTCCCTATCACTCCGGGGCCCCGGACGCGCATGTTCACTCATCAGGCGTTTGAAGCGCCGCGTCAGCACCTCACGCATCATGGCATAATCATCTCCGGGAGCGATATCCGCCGACTTGATGTTGAACTTGCGGTACTGGTTCTTCACCAGCCCCTCGGGTCCGGCAACGATCATCGCGCCGACCGCATTGGTCCCCGAAATATGGCTGTTGTCGTAGACCTCGATCCGGCGCGGCGCGCGATCCAACCCGAAGCGCTCGCCGACACCTTTGAGCAGCGTCTGTTGCGAAGAAGTCTCTGCCAGCCGCCGTCCCAACGCCTCGCGGGCATTCCGGTGGGCATGTTCGACAAGTGCACGCTTGTCCCCGGCCCGCTTCGGCGTCTCGATCCGCACCTTGCGTTCGGCCTTTATCGCCAGCGCCTCGGCGAGCAGATCCTGCTTGGCGATCGGATGGCTCAACAAAATGAGCCGCGGCACCGGCTTGTCGTCATAAAATTGCGCAACGAAACTCTCGAGAACGTCAGGTGCGTCAAGCGCGCGGTCGGCTTTCGGATAGTAGGCCCGGTTGCCCCAGTTCTGTCCCGATCGGAAGAAAAAGACCTGTATGCATGTCTGCCCGCCCTCCTGGTGCGCCGCAAAGACATCCGCTTCTTCGATCGACTGCGTATTGATCGCTTGATCCGACGTCACGTGCGCCAGCGCCCAGAGCCGGTTCCGGTAGGACGCCGCGCGCTCGTACTCGAGTTTCTCGGCCGCCTCCTCCATCAATGCCTGATACATCTGCCGAACGTTCTGGCTCTCCCCCTTGAGGAACCGTTTAGCCTGATCGACCAGCCCGCTGTAATCCTCTTTGCTTATCTCACCTGTGCAAGGCCCCGAACACCGCTTGATTTGATAGAGCAGGCACGGTCGTGTGCGGCCCTCGAACACGCTGTCGGAGCATGTACGCAGCAAAAATGCGCGCTGCAGCATATTAATCGTCCGATCGACCGCGCCGGCCGACGCGAACGGTCCGAAAAAATCGCCCTTGCCTCTGTCCCGCGCGCCGCGGTGTTTCAGGATCTGCGGCGCGTCGTTGGTGTCGGCGATTCGAATGTAGGGGAACGATTTGTCATCGCGCATTAACACGTTGAAGCGCGGGCGGAAGCGTTTGATCAGGTTCGCTTCGAGGAGCAGCGCTTCCGCTTCCGTCTTGACCGTGACGAACTCCATCGACGCCGCCCGCGAGATCATCCGCGCAATGCGCTGGGAGTGCCCGCCAAGACGCGCATAATTCGACACGCGCGCTTTCAGCGATCGCGCCTTGCCGACGTAGATGACCGTTCCCTCTTCATCGAGCATCCGGTAGACACCAGGCGCGCTGGGTAGCGTCCGCAGGTAGGCGGCGATCACCTCCGGCCCGGTTTTCACGTCCGTTTTTGCGCCCTGGGGCGGCGGGTTTTCCGCGTTGTGTGTCAACTGGCTCGGCATGCAAGCAACATTGGCGTTTCAAGATCCCGGGTCAAGCGCCCGCGCCGGCGCCATTCCCGCAACCCCATCGCTACCAAAAAACTAGGGGGCCAAAAAAAGCGTGGGGAAAGTCGGTAGCGCCCGTCGCGCAAATCCATGGCTGCGTTACCGTTCCAGCAAAAGAATCACAGCCGCACTAAGGAAACCGCACATGGACTTATCTGCCGAACAACTTAACTTCCTCTGGGCGGCAGCCGGTGATTACGGCGTCAAGATTCTGATCGCGATCATCGTCTATTTCATCGGCAGCACGATCGCCAAGATCGCAAGCAACGGAACCCGCCGCCTGTTGAACATGCAGGAGGGCATTGACCCCTCCGTCGCCCATTTCGGCGCCGGCGCCGTGCGCTGGATCGGCCTGATCCTGGTCCTCGTCGTCATTCTCAGTGTCTTCGGCATCAGTACATCGAGTATCGCCGCCGTCCTCGGCGCCGCCACGCTTGCGATCGGTCTCGCATTGCGCGACACGCTTGCCAACGTGGCCTCAGGCATCATGATTCTTGTCTTGCGCCCGTTCCTGACCGGCCACGTCGTCGCGATCGGCGACACCACCGGCACGGTCCACTCCATCAATCTCTTCAACACCGAGATCGCATCCTTCGACAACATCCAGATCCTGGTGCCCAACAAGGATGTCTTCCAGTCGTCGATCACGAACTACTCCGTCTACGAACGCCGCCGCATGGACACCGTCATCGGTGTGGACTACGGCACCGACATCGCTGAGGCGACCCGCCTTATCCGCAGTCTCGTTGAAGCCGACGCGCGCACCATCATGGACCCGGAGCCGTTCATCCGGGTCACCGCCCTCGCCGACAGCTCCGTCAACATCGAACTGCGCGTCTGGTGTCTCGCCGGCGACGTATTCGACCTCAAATTCGACCTCACCCGCGCCATCAAGGAGCGTTTCGACGAAGCCGGCATCTCGATCCCATATCCTCACCGCGAGCTCGTCTTGAAGCATGTGCCCGCCGAGC
>CAZWCL010000043.1:0-5685 GCA_964632265.1 uncultured Hyphomicrobiaceae bacterium
GCCCCGCCCTGCTGGCGTCCCGGCATCGGCTACGGAGCACTTTCGCTGCGCCCGTTCAGACATGCCCCGCCAGCCCGACCGGACCGTCCGCGCTGCGCGCCGGCGCCGGCCGACCATCAAACGCCAGCCGCCCCCCAGCCGTCCCAGTCAGCATGCCGGAGAAAGCCCGATGAACGAACTCTTTCGCCCCGAGAAGCAGGGCCTCGCCGCCTGGCCCCGCCCGAAACTCGATAAGCCTTTCAAGCTCACCATCTGCGTCACGCAGACGTGCAGTATGGATTGCAAGCTCTGCTACGCCGACTGCACGAACAAGCCGGAAAATGAGTTGACGACCGATCAATGGAAAGCGTTCATCGATGAACTCATCGATGAAAACTTCCTGCATATTTTTTTCGAAGGCGGCGAGCCGTTCGACCGGCCAGACTTCGAGGAATTGCTGACCTACATTGACCGCCGCCTCTACGTCGCCATTCGCACTCACGCTGTCGGCATCGACGAAGCCCGCGCCAGGCGCCTGAAAGAAATGGGCGTTGGCCGCCTCTACGTCGATTTGTTCTCCGCCGAGCCCGACGTGCAGGATGAACTCACCGCCACCCCCGGCAGTTACGACCGCGCCGTTGCCGGCATGCGCAATGCGCTCAGCCAGGGCATCAACGTCACAATCCTTGGCATCCTCTCCCGCCGCAACCACGAGAACCTCCAGGAATACGTCGATCTGGCGGAAGCAATCGGCGCCGATCAGGTTGGCGTCCTGCGTCTCTACCCGCTTGGCCGCGCCAGAAAGAACTGGTCGGAGCTTTCGATCTCGGCTGATGAGATGATGAACGCCCTCAACTCGGTACGAGTGCCAAAATCCGTCCAGCTCATGCAGTCCTGGCATCCCAAGGACGGCAACTGCTGCTGGCAAAACGCTGCTGTCAGTCCGGCTGGCCAATCGATCGGCTGTCCCTACCTGCGTGAATACGTCGACTTCGGGTCGATCCTCGAAAACCGGTTCCTCGATACCTGGGACGACCCCCTCTACCGCCAACTGCGCGAAAGCGACGTCGAGGAGACTTGCGCCGATTGCTCATCGACCCAGGGCACGCTCGGCGGCTGCCGTTCCACCGCCTACGCCTTCCATGGCCGCTTTACCGCGTCCGACCCCTACTGCATCCACAACAACCAGGGAGTTGATCTCAATGTCCTTCCGCAACGCCTCCTACGCAAAAACACCTGAGGTCGTCCTTCGCCCGTTCGCGGAGTGGGGCCACGCCTATGCATTCACGCCGTCTGAGCCGGACATCATCGATCTCAATTCCACCGCCTTCTACATCGTCGAACTGTGTGATGGACGGCCATATGGCCAGATCGAGAACGAATTCATCGAAACGGTCGGTGCCCGCATCGGCTCCGACCGAGCCCGCCAACAATTCCAGTCCGGTTTCGAAGCGCTCCTGGAGCGCAACATAATCTCCGCCAGCGAGTGAAGGGGATTGTTTCGCTGTCCGCTGAAGCTGGCACAGGGGGCGGCATTTCAAAGTCAGGAGAACGAATATGTTGAGTAAGCAGTGGATTGATAGTGCCGCAGCGGTCGAGCCACCGATGGTCGGCTCGGTGAACTTTCAAGTCCGTACGGGCATTTCCGCTCCGTTCGAGCCACACATGACCGGCCAGGACGAAACACCGGCCGTCAACTCGGTGAACTTCCAGGTGCGCACGGGCATCTCTGCCCCGTTCGAACCGCACATGACCGGCAATGACGAGCCGGCTGAAGAAGCCCAGGTCCGTATCCCCGCTGCGGACTTCATGGTGGACGACGAGTAGTCACCATCGGCCAATCCGGCAGCGGACCATCACTCTTTTACAGTGTGTTCGTTGCCGGATTGGCGCCTGCCCTATTTCAAGGCTGGCGACACGCCCGCCCGAAGTTATCGTAATTGGAGGTTGTCATGTCAGTGACGAATGGAGCGCTGCCCAGGTCAGGGCGCACACGCGCGGCGGCCAAGGGAAGTTTCGCTGCGCCGTCTCCGGGCGAAATCCTGCGCCGTGCCAAGCTTGCCGCCACCCCCGCCGAAGCGAACCAGGCCGTCAGGGACAGCGACGCCGTCGCCGGCCGCGTGATCACCGCCGACCCTTTCCGCGACGACATCCACGCCACAGTGCGCCGCGATCGCGGCATCATGCTGGCGCCACTGCGCCTGACATGGCGCTATCGCGTCCTCACGGCCCGTCCGTTTGCCAAATGGGTCCGCACCAAGGATATGCTCCTCACCGATGCCCGCCTAGCTCTTCACGATGAAACGGCCGGCATACATTATTTCGGCACTTACATCGCCCAGGACGTGGCCAACGCCTCGGAGCCAAACGGTGATGCAACCGCCAGCCCCATAGGTGTCGCCTGCGAAACGTTGTGGGGCTTCACGGATGAAGCTGCGATGCACCACATGTTCGATCTCGCCCGCGGCAGCATCCCGCGCGTCAGCATCGTCCAGTTCGATCTGCGCGATTTCATCGTCGGCCTCAAGCGACACGTCCGGGACGCAGGGCCGGAGCACTTCAACCAGGAAGTCTGGCTTTCGCCGACTGCGGTGTAAGCCGCGTCATAGTACCCATCGCAAACGCCCCCAAGCCGGTGTTCGTCATATTGCCTCCCAGTCTACTGCCCATCGGCCGGCCTTCCGAGAACCCATCGTTCGCTCAGCCCGATCAGGCCCCAGATGATCAAAACTCCGATGAACAGAGTGCCGATGATCAGACCCTAAATGATCAGACCGTTGTCCTTGGCGATCGGTATGAAATCGAGCGATGCACAGATCTTCTTCGATACGCCGCCGTTCAATCAACCGATCCGTCATGCTGATCGAAAACAGCCGGCTCGTGTTGCGCCCTTCAGCCTTCGCCGCGTGCAAAGCGATGTCGGCATGCCGCAACAGCGCGTCCGCCATGCCCCCGTCGAGCGGCGCAACCGCCCCGCCGATGCTTGCGGTCGCGAGCAGACATTTATCGCCGATCGCGTAGGGCTCGCGCAGCAGGTCGACGAGATGGCGCGCGCGTGCTTCGACGAGGTTCGGCTCGCTGAGGCCGTTGAGGATGATGGCAAACTCGTCCCCGCCAACCCGGGCAACCGTATCGCCTTGGCGCACGGCGCCACGCAGCCGGTGCGCCATCGATCGCAGCAGTGCATCACCGGCCGGTTGCCCGTGGGCATCATTGATCAATTTGAAATCATCAATATCGGCAAGCAGAATGCTGAAGCCTTCATCGATCTCCACATTGGCGATCGCCGCGTCCAGGGCCTCACGGAATGCCGCCCGGTTGATGAGATTGGTAAGTGGATCGTGGCTGGCGAGATGCACAATTTTTTCCGCTGCGCGATGGCGCTCTGTAATGTCGGTGATGGTCCTAACGAACCCGCCCCCGGGTAACTTTTGACTGCGCACGCCGAGCACTGTGCCGTTTGGCCGCTTGCGTTCGTAATAATCGCCATCTCGTTCGACTGGCAGCGACCGTACCTGGCGCATCGTCGCCATGTTGATAGATCGCCCGGTGCCGCCATACTCCCCTCGATTGACCATGTAGTCGACGAGATCATCGAAGTTTATGGGCAGCTTGGCAAAGCGGCTCGGTAGTTCGAGCAACGCGATCGCGGTTTCATTAAGAAGGACTACCTGTCCCATCCCGTCCACTGAAACGATGCCCTGGCCGGTGTGCTCAAGGATTGTCTGAAGTATCCGGGCCCTGTGCTGCGCCTCTTTCTCACGCACCGAACTTGCCCGGCGGACATGCTGCTGCAAGCGGTTTTCGGAAATTGCGGCAAGTAATATTGCAGCTGTCAGAAAACTGGCGACCCCAAGCTGCAAGGCGTCCGTCACGCCAGCAGAAAAAGCATCGATCCAAAACCAGGCCAACAAAACGCCGCTGAATATCTCCACGAGTGATATTCGCCAAGAGAAGCCGTCGGGAAACAATGCGTTGGACATCACGTACACTCCTTGTCGGATGTGCACATAGTTTCCGCTCTATCCTACAATTAAGCGTAAACAGTCAGGTTGCTGCAAAACTTGCGAATATGGCTCGCCAGTTTACCTCAAGAAGCATCGGCAACCCTGATGAGTAATAGTTTTTCCGCTTTATAATATATTGCTGCGTCGGTTGGCGACGCTCTCACGTGGTCCGACACCTTAAATATTCATCCAACGAATAAGCTTATATACTAATAATTTGTTCACCACGCGCCACGTTGGACGCGTCAATTTCTGCGAAATCAGCACCTTGTCTCGGGTGTTCGATGCCTGACCGCCGCACCCCGGTCTGCCCGGTTGAGCGTCGGCGGCGCCCGGCGCGTCCCGAGTGCCCAACGGCGCCTTGGCTCAGGCGTCGGCGCGCTGGCGATAGAGGTTCTTGGCTATATTCAGCAGATGGATCTGGCTGGTGCCCTCGTAAATGCGCGTCGCCCGCACATCCCTATAGAACCGCTCGATACCGCGCCCCTTTACGTAGCCCTGCCCGCCAAACACCTGCACGACCTTGTCGGCAACTCGTCCGCACATTTCCGTCGCGAGATACTTGCACATCGACACGTCCATCGTGACATCTTCCCCGCGGTCCCGCTTGCGTGCCGTCTCGAGGACCAGCGCCCGCGCGGCCTCAATGTCCACTTTGCATTCCGCAAGCATCGCCTGCACCAATTGGTATTCAGCGATCGGGCGGCCAAACTGCTCGCGTTCCACAGTGTAGGCTAGCGCCTCGTCGAGCATGCGGATCGCCGGCCCGATCGACAGCGCTGCTAAATTTACCCGCTGCTTGTTGAGCGTCTTCATGACCGTCCCAAAGCCTTTGCCCGGCTCATGCCCGATGATCGCCGTCCCCGGCACGCGGCAATCTTCGAGATAAACCTCGCCGATCGGCGCCCCTTCCTGTCCCATCTTCGGTGTCGAGCCGCTCGTTGAGAGCCCCGGAGTTCCGCGCTCGATGAGGAATGCCGAGATGCCGGAGCCGCCTCGCTCGCGTCCGTCCGTGCGTGCGAATACAGCGAATAGATGAGCAATCGGCGCCAGCGTGATGTAGCGCTTGGTGCCGTTGAGGACGTAATGTCCATTGCCCGTGTCCCGTGCCACGGTCTGCAATGCCGTTGCATCCGAGCCGGCATTTTCTTCCGTTAATGCGAGGCAGCCAAGCATTTCGCCGGCCGCAAGCTTCGGCAGGTACTTGCGCTTTTGCTCATCCGTTCCGTCCCGGACGATACACTCCGAGCCGATCCCGGCGTTCTGCGCACCGACCACGCGGTAAGCCATTGAGCACTGTGTGAGCTCGATGAACGCTAACGCCAACTCCTCGCTCGTCAGCCCACGCCCGCCGAACTCTTCCGGTATCGACCAGCCGAACGTGCCAAGTCGGCGCATCTCGTCAACGATGTCCTGGGGCACCTGGTCCCCGGCCTCGACCCGGTCCTCGTTCGGGATAGCCACATCTCTCACGAAGCGGCGCGTCGCCGCCAAAAGCTCATCCATCGCGGCCTGGTCGCGTATCATCGTTGCATTCCTTAACCTCATTCGGCTGCTGAAACGTACGACGCCCTGCGAGCGCCCGTCCATTCAGCAGGCGATCATGCTGCAACCAGATATATATTTATACCCGTCCGCCATCCAGAGATCATTTCACCCGAGCCCTCACGAGGCTACTCGGCCAGGGAGCGGCAGCGAC
>CAZWCL010000043.1:5785-12335 GCA_964632265.1 uncultured Hyphomicrobiaceae bacterium
CGCGCCCCCGCGGAGGCGCAGGCCAGCTCTGCTGGCCGTTACGCGTCGTGAGCGAGATCATTTCACCCGAGCCCTCACGAGGCTACTCGGCCAGGGAGCGGCAGCGACCCGCGACGAGTCGCGCCCCCGCGGAGGCGCAGGCCAGCTCTGCTGGCCGTTACGCGTCGTGAGCGAAAAGACTCAAACAAACGTCGTGAACGTTTCCGGGTCGATCCGTGTCGTCCGGAAAGTATTGACGACCGCATCATTATCCGGGAAGCCGAGCGCCATGCCGCACACGAGTTGTTGGTCGGCTGGAATGCCGACGTGTTCGCCGACCGTGTCGTGATAGTTGCAAAACGCGGCTTGCGGACAGGTCTCGAGCCCCTCCCCGCGCGCCGCCAGCATGACCGACTGGATGAACATTCCCGTATCGAGCCAGCTTCCGAGTTCCATATCGCGGTCGAGTGTGAAGAATAACCCGACCGGCGCGCCAAAGAATTCGTAGTTCCGCCCGTGCTGACGGAGCATCCGTTCCTTGTCGCCCTTCTGGATGCCGAGCGTCGAGTAAAGTCCCCACCCACACTCACGCCGTCGTCCGATATATGGCTCGCGCCATTCGACCGGGTAATAATTGTATTCACGCTTGCCCGGATCACCAGACATGTGTCGCGCGAGCAGGGCCTCGCTCAACGCCGTCTTCTTCTCGCCGGTGACGACGAACACCTTCCACGGTTGGATATTCGAGCCTGATGGCGCGCGCCCTGCGATTTCGAGCACCTTGAGTATCAGCTCGCGCGGCACTTCCTTCTCTGTGAGAAACGCCCGAGTACTTTGCCGTCCGGCAATGGCATCTTCGACGGAAATCATGACCAATCCTATCTCTCTGAAATCTCTTGTTTTTAGCTTCGCGCTGACGCATCCGGTGTCGGCGCGCCCGGCGCAGTCGGAATCATGCCATCACGCTTGCGGGTGAACCCGCTTTGCGATCTCGGCACGGTAGGTGCTCGCCGGATAAGTTCCCAGCACCGTCAATTCGCTCGAGAAGAACGATAGTTCTTCGAGCGCCAGCCTCACGTTTCGGTCATTGGGATGGCCATCGATGTCCGCGTAAAACATCGTCGCCGTGAACGCACCCTCGATTTGGTAGCTCTCGAGTTTTGTCATGTTGACGCCGTTCGTCGCGAACCCTCCCATTGCCTTGTAGAGCGCTGCCGGTACGTTGCGTACTCGAAAGATGAACGTCGTCACGAACGGTCCGTCCCCCGGCTCCGCATCATCGGGTTCCGCCGCCAGGATAACAAACCGTGTCGTATTGTGTTCAGCGTCCTCGACATTCCTCGCCAGGATATCGAGATCATAGATTTCAGCCGCTTTTTCCGGCGCCAGCGCCGCTCTTGTCGGATCGCCCCATTCGGCGACCTGCCGCGCAGCCCCTGCGGTATCGCCGGCAATATGGACCCTTGCACCAAGCTCACGCACGACCTTGCGGCACTGGCCGACGGCATGCACATGGCTGTAGATATCGGTGATTGCATCGATGCGCGCGTCCCTCGGCGCCATCAACTGGAACCGGATCGGCAGAAAGTGCTCGCCGACGATGAAAAGCCCCGCTTCCGGCAGCAGATGGTGGACGTCCGCTACGCGCCCCGCAAGCGTATTCTCGATCGGGATCATCGCATATTCACAATCCCCTGACTTGACTGCCTGGAGCGCATCTTCGAACGTCGCGCACGGCACGCTCTCTTCGCCTGCAAAACATTCGTCACAGGCGACATGCGAATTCGCGCCCGGCTCCCCCTGATAAGCGATACGACGCGGCTTCGAAGATGATGTCATGGTTTGATGCTTTCGACGGCACCGCCCGCTTGCGGTGCGTTGGGTCAGTTGACCGGTTTCAGGATATCGCGCGCGCGTTCGAGATCACCGGGCGTATCGACACCGACCGGCACCGTGTCGACAATCGCAACCTCGATACGCATGCCATGTTCGAGGGCGCGCAACTGTTCGAGCTTTTCGCGCATTTCGAGCGGTGACGGCGGCAGGCTCACGAACCGTTCGAGTGCCGCCCGGCGATATCCGTAGATCCCGATATGATGATAAAGTGGCCCCTCGCCCGCCGGCGCCGTTGCGCGCGTGAAATAAAGCGCCCGCATCACGTCCTCCGCCGCCGTGCCAACGTCTGATGCCACCACCTTGACCACATCTGGCGATGTTCGCTCTGCCGCATCCCGGATCGGCACGGCGAGCGTCGAAATCTGCACCCGTTTGTCGTCGAACGGCCTGAGGCATTTGCGCACCAGTTCGGGATCGAGCGTCGGCAGGTCGCCCTGTAGATTGACGATCGTGTCGGCATCTTGTTCAGGATCGATACGGCTGATTGCCTCGAAAGCACGGTCGGAACCGGATTGATGATCAGCCCGCGTCATCTGCGCTTCTCCGCCGGCTGCACGTACCGCTCTGGCGATTTCGTCGCTGTCCGTAGCAACAACGACGCGGCCCACTCCGGCGGCCATGGCGCGTTCCCACACGTGCACGATCATCGGTTTGCCGTGAATATCCGCGAGCGGCTTTCCCGGAAGTCTGGTCGCCTGCATCCGCGCGGGCACGACGACGATGGTACGGGACATACTGCGTGAGCTTTCGAAGTTGTTGTCGATATACGCCACGATAAGCCGCGCCCGATCGCCGGGCGGCGCCATTTCAAGGCGTTTTTGCGAGTTCGGTGACAATAAGTCTCGCCTGCGACGGCCTACAACAGGCGTGCAGGCGCTTGCAACCGAAACCGATAAATCTATAGTCCGGCGCTGATCAGTCGCCCAACCGGGAGATGCGGGCTGGGCGACGCCGGCTTGTAATTTCCGGCCGTCGAACCGCGTCTGGTAGACAATGACCCCGTTCTTTCGGGCACGCCATCGTTCAGGAGCTCCGACACACATGGACAGCTTTGAGTTCAGCAAGATATCTGCGGCGGTACTTACGGCCCTGCTGCTGATTTTTGGCACGCCGGTACTGCTGAAAGCGCTGCGTGGCGGTTATGACGATCACAGTGTCCAGGTGGCCTACAAGCTTCCGGACCCGCCCGACGCGGGTTCGACAGAGGCCACGGCCCCGGCAGTGGAGGAAGGTTTTCAATTTCAGAACGTCGCCACTCTCTTTAGCGAAGCGTCCATTGATAGTGGCCAGGGCGTCTTCAAGAAGTGCTCGAACTGCCACACGGTCAATGAAGGCGGCAGGAACGGCATTGGTCCCAATCTATGGAACGTCGTCGGCCGCGGTCTGGGCGCCGTCGAAGGTTTCAATTACTCAAGTGCGCTGGTCGAAAAGGGCGGCGTCTGGGACTATGAAGACCTTGCGAAATTCCTGCACAAGCCCAAGGAATACATCAGCGGCACCAAGATGGCGTTTGGTGGCCTGCGCAGCGACAAGGACATCGCGAACGTCCTGAAATACCTGCAGAGCCTGAGCAGCGACCCCAAGCCGTTGCCGGAGCCGGCTGCCGCCACCCCGGCGGATACTGAGGCCGCAGCGCCGGCGCAGGAAGCCGAGGCGGCGCCTGCGACCGAAGGCGGCGATGCGGCACCGGCCGCCGGCACTGGTGACGCTGCCGCCCCCGCCGACAAAGAGGCTGGCCAGGATAAGCCCCAGGAAAAGCCGGTGACTTCCAATTGATCGGCCGACATGCCGGCAGCGCGCTGCCGGAAACGGCACGAGAAACATTATTGTTTCGTCATGTTCGGCCCTGCCAACTTGTTGGCGGGGTCGATTTTTATTATTTCCACAGAGCAAGGATCTTCGCTGGCGCTGACAGGCACCGCGCCAACCGTTGAGCAGCCCTTTAGGCGCTGGATCTATTTGGAGGACGAATGGCGGTTTCATTCGCGCGCTTTGCCGGACTTTTCATCGCACTTGCATGCTTGCTGACCTTGAGCACGCTCGCTCTTCCGTCTCATGCCGCCGAACGAAAACACGGCCTTTCCATATTCGGTGAACTCAAGTACCCGCCCGGTTTCAAGCACTTCGAGTATGTCAATCCTGACGCGCCGAAAGGCGGTCGGCTGGCGACCCTTGGCGGCATTTCGTTCGACACCTTCAACCCCTTCATCCTCAAGGGCGACAAGGCGGCCGGCCTCGGCCTGATGTTCGACAGCCTAATGGAAAGCTCGGCGGACGAGCCAACCTCCGTCTACGGCCTTGTTGCCGAATCGGCCGAGTACTCCGATGACGGTCTCTCGCTGACGTTCTACCTCCGCCCCGAAGCTAAATTCAGAGACGGCACTCAGGTCACCGCAGCAGACGTCGCGTTTTCTTTCGAGATACTGCGAACCAAAGGCCATCCCGCCTATCGCGCAGGTCTTCAGGGCGTCGAAAAAGCCGAAGTGATCGATGACCAGACCGTTCGCTACACGTTTGACCCGAAGGCGCGTATTCGCGACTTGCCGCTCACTGTTGCCGGCCTGCCAATTCTCTCAAAGGATTATTATGCCAAGGACGAGCACGATTTTGAGAAGACCACGCTCGAGCCCCCGGTCGGCTCCGGCCCCTACGAACTCGTCGACTACAACGCCAATTCCTATGTGCTCTATAAGCGCCGCGAGGATTATTGGGCCAAAGACCTTCCCGTCATGAAGGGCCGCTATAACTTCGACGAGTTGCGTTTCAACTATTACAAGGATCGCACCGCTTGGTTTCTCGGCCTCACCTCCGCCGAATATGACGTCGGTGAAGAGTTTACATCCAAGCGCTGGGCAACCGAGTACGACAGTCTTCCCGCCATCAAGGATGGCCGCCTGAAACGCATCACACTACCTGATGACACGCCGTCCGGTGTCCAGGGCTGGTTCATCAACACTCGCCGCGACAAGTTCAAGGACCCGCGTGTGCGCCAGGCCATCGGCCTAGCCTTCGATTTTGAGTGGGCCAACCGCAACCTTTTCTTCAACGCCTACAGGCGCACAACCAGCTTCTTCCAGAATACGCCGATGCAGGCACGGCCGGGCAAACCGTCGCCCGAGGTTGCAGCCTTGCTCGAACCGTATCGCGACAAGCTTCCGCCGGAGGTCTTTGGCGAACTGCAAACGCCCCCCGTCTCCGATGGCTCCGGCTCCGACCGCAAGCTCCTGCGCAAGGCAGACAAGCTGCTTCGCGAGGCCGGCTGGGAACTCGATGGCCGTCGTCGCGTCAATGACAAGGGCGAACAGCTCACGATCGAGTTCATCCGTGCGCAGCCGAGCTTCGACCGGATTATCGCACCGTTCGTCAAGAACCTCGAATTGCTGGGCATCGACGCCCACATCCGCCCGGTTGATGACGCCCAACTCCAGCGCCGCGTTAAGTCGTTTGACTTCGACATTGTCAGTGGCCGTTTCCGCATGAGCCTCACGCCCGGCAACGAACTGCGCAACATGTTCTCATCCGCCTTCGCCAATGAGCCCGGCACCAACAACCGCGCTGGAATATCAGACCCGGTGGTCGATGCCCTGATCGACAAGATCATGGCCGCTGAAAACCGCGACGAACTCAATATCGCGGTGCGGGCACTCGACCGGGTGTTGATGGCTGGATACTATTGGGTGCCGAACTGGTTCAAGGCGTCCCACAACGTCGCTTTCTGGAACAAGTTCGATTGGCCGAAAGTCAAGCCGAAGTACGCCCGCGGAATCATCGACCGCTGGTGGTACGATGCCGAAAAGGCGGCAAACCTCGAGCAGAACTGACCTCCCGCGCCCCAAAACGTCCCATTGGCCCCATCTCACTACCCCAGTCTCACTGCCACCGTCTCATTGAGAGTGCTGCGAACGAATGGCTGCCTACCTGCTCAAACGCTTCGCGTTGATCATCCCGACCTTGTTCGGCATCATGTTGATCAACTTCGTCATAATCCAGTTCGCACCCGGGGGACCGGTCGAACAAGTTATGGCGCAACTCTCCGGTACGGCGGCAGGCGCCACTTCGACCGTTGGCGGCGGCGGTACTGACGGCTTCTCAGCCCAACAAGGCGGCCTCGACCAGTCGGCCGGCGACACCTCCGCGAAGTACCGCGGCAGCCAGGGCCTTGATCCGGAATTCATCGCCGAGCTTGAACAGCAGTTTGGGTTCGATAAGCCGGCGCATGAGCGCTTCTGGCTGATGATCAAGAACTACCTGACGTTCAATTTTGGCAATAGCTACTTCCAGGACCGCCCCGTCCTTGACCTCATCGCCGACAAGCTCCCCGTTTCGATGACACTCGGCCTGAGCATGCTGCTGATCACCTATCTCATTTCGATTCCGCTCGGCATCCGCAAGGCCGTCGCGGATGGCAACAAATTCGATGTGTGGACAAGTGGCGCCCTGGTCGTTGGTTACGCGCTCCCGGGTTTCATGGTAGGCGTTTTCCTGCTGGTCGTGTTTGCTGGCGGCTCGTTCTATCAGATATTCCCGGTCGGCAAATTCAGCTCCGACGGCGCCGAAAACTTGGGCTGGTTCGCTTACATCCTGGATGTTGCTTGGCACCTCACCCTGCCGTTGATCGCTATGATACTCGGCTCGTTCACGACTTTGACGTTCCTGACCAAGAACTCTTTCATCG
>CAZWCL010000044.1:0-12231 GCA_964632265.1 uncultured Hyphomicrobiaceae bacterium
AGCCCGGGAGACAACAAGCTCGAAGACGAACAGGAACGCACGCGGTTGATCAAGGCATTCGAGCGCGGCCTTGATCGCCCGAGCGGCTATGTGCTCCCGATCCAGGTCTGGCAGTCGAAAGACCGGGGCCGCCGCTGGGTCACCGAACGGTGGCGCACGCGTCGGGAAAAGCTTTTCTTGATCCCCGGAGACTCGCCGATAGGCTTTCGCCTGCCCCTTGGTGGCCTGCCGCACCTCCCCGCAATCGATTACCCACACCCTGAGCCGCGTGACCCGCTCACTCAACATGGGCCGCTGCCTCCGCGCGCCGAACTCCTCCACCAGCGCCGTGCAGCGACCGTGATGGAACCGGCGCCGGCACCGACGGCTAGCGGGGACATCGTCGCCTCTGCCGTACGTACCGCCATGGCCATCGAACCTCGCGATGGTCAGATCTGCGTATTCATGCCCCCGCTGGATGACGCCGAAGACTACGCTGTACTGGTCGCCGCCATCGAAGAAAGCGCGCGCCGCTGTGACACCCCCGTGCGGATCGAAGGCTATGAGCCGCCGAGCGATCCGCGGTTGAACGTCATCAAGGTGACGCCCGACCCCGGCGTCATTGAAGTCAATGTTCATCCCGCAGCCGATTGGTCCGAGGCGGTTGAAACCACGACCACCCTTTATGAGCAGGCTCGCTTGTCACGGCTTGGCACTGAAAAGTTCATGCTCGACGGTCGTCACAGCGGCACCGGCGGCGGCAATCACATCGTACTCGGCGGCGCATCACCGGCCGATAGTCCCTTTCTGCGCCGCCCCGACCTCCTTGCGAGTATCATTACCTATTGGCAGCACCACCCTTCGCTTTCGTTCCTGTTTTCCGGCTTGTTTATCGGCCCGACCAGCCAGGCCCCGCGCGTCGACGAGGCCCGCCACGAGAATCTCTATGAGCTGGAAATCGCAATGGCACAGTTACCGGATCGCGATCACGGTCCGGTGCCGCTATGGCTCGTTGATCGCCTGTTCCGCAATTTCCTCATCGACGTCACCGGCAACACTCATCGCGCCGAAATCTGTATCGACAAGCTCTATTCGCCGGACGCGTCGACGGGCCGGCTTGGGCTGATCGAATTCCGCTCGTTCGAGATGCCACCACACCCTCGAATGAGCCTGGCGCAGCAACTGCTGCTTCGCGCACTCATCGCGATGTTCTGGGACAAGCCGTACCGCCATTCGCTGGTGCGCTGGGGAACGGATCTGCACGATCGCTTCATGCTGCCCCACTACGTATGGCAGGACTTCGGGTCCATCATCGAGGACGTCCGCGCCGCCGGCTTCGATCTCGAATTGGACTGGTTTCTGCCGCACTTCGAGTTTCGTTTCCCTTACTTCGGCGAAGTCACGGCCGGCGGCGTCAACCTGGAGATTCGTCAGGCGCTTGAGCCATGGCACGTGCTCGGCGAAGAGGGCGCGGTTGGTGGCACGGCGCGCTATGTCGATAGTTCCCTTGAGCGCGTCCAGTTGAAATGCCGGGGATTGGTAAAAGACCGTCACGTCGTGATGTGTGGTGGCCAGCGCTTGCCGCTCCATCCAACCGGCGCCAACGGTGAGAGCGTGGCCGGTATCCGCTTCCGCGCCTGGCAACCGCCGAGCGCGCTGCATCCGACCATTGGCATCCACGGCCCACTTGTGTTCGATGTCGTCGACACATGGTCCGGCCATTCGCTCGGCGGCTGCCGCTACCACGTCGTCCATCCCGGCGGCAAATCACCCGATACATTCCCGGTCAATTCCTACGAAGCCGAGGGCCGCCGGCTCGCGCGCTTCGAGGGGATGGGCCACACGCCCGGCCCGGTCGATGTGCCGCCGCTTCGGGAAAATCGCGATTATCCGTTCACGCTCGACCTTCGGCGCACGCGGTGACGCATTTGCACATCACTCAGCGGCAAACATCCCGGCGCATTCGCCGATTGGCGTGCAACGCCCTGATTTGCCGATCGTTTTCATCGCGTGTGACAGGTTCATGCAATAGAGGACAATCGCCTGAATATCTCGTAGATCAGAACGGCCGCCCCAGGCTTTCGAGGCATTGCCCCCGGCCGGAGCGTGCCACTGCGAGGTCGTCCTTTTTCTTCAAACAGGTACGAGGATACAGAGTTTGGAAACCGATTTGAAATCTGCCGCAGGAACGGCGGGCGGCTCCATTCTTCTGGACCAATATCGCTCAGGTGTGGATGGCTTCGACGAGATGCTTGGTGCCGATGGCAGTGTGCGCAGCCACTGGCAACCGGTCGTCTCGTTCCTCGAGGCCGAAGGTCCCGGCGGTTGTCATGCCCGCTCCGAGCGCATACAGCGTCGCATTGTCGAAAATGGTCTGACCCTCGACAGCTTCGCCGACATTGGAAACCCACAGCAACCGTGGCATCTGGACCTGGTTCCACTCGTTTTCGATAGTAGTGAATGGCACCGTATCGAGCAGGCCGTTTCGCAGCGAGTGCGTCTGTCTGAGGCGCTTCTCGCCGATCTCTATGGCCCCCAAACGCTTGTGACCAATGCCGCCCTGCCGCCATCCATGTTTTTCAATGACCCGGCTTTTTTGCGGCCGTTGCATGGCGTGGACACCGGCTCTGCTCCGCGGCTGATGTTCATGGCTGTTGACCTTGTACGGGACCGCGATGGCGCCTGGCACATTCTCGACACGCACGCCGAGACGACCGCCGGTCACGGATTTGCCCTGGCAAACCGCGTGGTCCTTGCGGAGGCGAGCGCCGGCCTTTTTCGCGCGTGTAACGCACGCCGCATTTCGGGCTTCCACCAGGCTGCAGCGGAGGCCCTCGCCCAATGGACCGCGCTCGAGGCGCCAACCATCGCAATCCTTGGTCCCAATCCTGACCATGAAAACTATCTCAGTCATGCCTACATGGCGCGTTATCTTGGCTATCTGTTGCTCGAAGGCTCGGACCTTCGCGTCGTCGACGACAAGGTGTTCCACAAAACGCTCGCCGGTTTGCAGCCGATCGATCTGCTCGTCCGCGCCGTTGAGGCCTCCAAATCCGATCCACTCGAACTCGACCCCGCTGGCTTCGATGGGCCGGCGGGCCTGGTTCAGGCCGTACGCAATAATCCGGCCTTGATCGTCAACGCGCTCGGCACGGCTATCATCGAGAACCGTGGCATCGCGCCGTATCTGCCGGGCATCTCGCGGCAGCTTCTTGGCGAAGACCTGCTGTTGTCGGAGAAACCGCGGCTTTGGTTGGGTGAAGCTGCGGCGCGCCACTCGTTTCTGGGAGATCCTGAAGGCTTCGTTCTACGTCCCGCCTTCGAGGCCACGGCCAGGCCGGGCCATGCCGTGGCCGGTTATAATCTGGCGGCGCTCGACGAACCGGTCCGCGAGAAGCTGCTGCAGGACGTTCGCATGAATGGCGCTCAATACGTCGCCGAGACGCCGGTCGGCATTGCAACGGCGCCGTCCTGGTCAACCGACGGCCTCCGAGCCAAACCTTATGCGCTGCGCGTTTTCGCTGCTGCATCGAGCAAGGGCCCGGTCGTCATGCCTGGGGGACTTGCTTTGACCATCGGCGCCGGCACCGCCGTCGGGCTTTCCGATCCGCAGGCCCATTCGCGCGATGTCTGGATCAGTTCGACTGAACCCCAAGGCCCGCACTACAGCCGCTGGCGCATACTGGACGAAGAATCACAGGTCCAGCGCCTGGGCAGCCGTTTGCCTAGCCGTGTCGCCGACAACCTTTTCTGGCTCGGCCGCTACGTCGAGCGCGCCGATTGGACCATGCGGGTGATGCGCAATGCCTTGAGCCGCGGCGACGAGGATCTGCGCCCCATCCGGCGAGCGGATACGGCCGAGAATGCGATTAACACGATGCTGTCCAAGGGGCGCTCGGAAGACGATGCCGTGGCCGAATTGGAGGCCATGCGTTCTCTTGAGGATCGCGTCGAAAACCTGTTCTCCGCAACGGGCAACCCCTACGGCATATTCACGACATTCCAGAATATACGACGCGTAGCGCGCCAAAGCCGCGACCGCCTCTCCCTCGATGCGTGGCGTTTGCTCGGCGCGCTCCGTGTCGAGCGGATAGGCGGCGCCGCCAAATCAGCGGACGCCGCCGTTGAACTCGTCGAACGGCTGGATGTCTTGATCTCCGAACTGGCAGCTTTCAATGGGCTTATGCACGAGAATATGACGCGCAACTTTGGTTGGCGTTTTATGGATATCGGGCGGCGCATCGAGCGGGCGCTACAAATGGCCGAGTTTCTACGCGTGCTTGTCCGCGCACCGGCGAACGAGTTGGAGGAAACTGACAGGCTCGTTTTCCTGTTGGAAACGTCCGACAGTTTTTTGACGTACCGGTCGCGCTATCGGTTTGCTCCAACCTTCCCGCTGGCACTCGATTTATTGTTGATCGAAGAGACGAACCCGCGCGGCATCGCATTTCAAATGGTCGAACTCGCCGAGCACATCTCCAAGCTGCCGAAGGCGTCGCAAGACGCCGTCAGAACCAATGAACAGCGCCTTGCCCTTGAACTTTTGACCGAGGTCCAACTCGCCGACGCAGACGCCATGCGTGTCGTCGATGAAAACGGCGAACGTCCGGTCCTCAAAGCAGCGCTCGACTCCCTGATTAATGGCCTGCCACGCCTTTCGGACGTAATCTCCCGCCGCTATTTCAGTCTCACCGAAGAACAGCCGCAACGGGTTCATACGCGGCTCGCACCTTGAAGCCATGAAGTACATCATCAATCACCGGACGACCTACGACTACTTGGCGGCCGTGCACCAGTCATATCACCTGCTGCACCTCAGCCCTCGTCCGGTGCTGCACCAGCAAGTCGAGCAGCACCGTATCACGTCGCATCCTGGCTGCGATCGACGCTACGATCTGACGGATTTTTTCGGCAACCCCTATTCTATTCTTGTGCTGGAGCATGATCACATGACGCTTGTCGTCGACGCGACGACACACTTGGAGGTGACCGCCCATCGACATCGGGACCTCGAAGCGACGCTCGATTGGCAGCGCCTTGCACAAGACGCCAGTGGCGTCAACGGTGCGATGCCGGCGGACGTCATCCAGTTCTGCGTTGCTTCCCGCCACGGGTTGCGCCTCCCGGCGCTTGCCGATTACGCAGCACCGTCTTTCCCCGCCGGCCGGCCGGTCTTGGCCGGCGCGCGAGATCTAATGAGCCGCATTTTCGCGGACTTCATGTTTGATCCATCCGCCACCGACGTCTCGACCCCCGTCGAAACCGTTCTCGACAAGCGCCGCGGTGTCTGTCAGGATTTCGCACACCTCATGATTGCCGCGCTCCGGTCCCTCAATCTGCCGGCACGCTACGTCAGCGGCTACATACGGACGAACCCGCCTGCGGGACAATCGCGCCTGCAGGGTGCCGATGCTTCTCACGCCTGGGTCTCGGTGTGGGCCCCCGAAACCGGCTGGGTCGACTTCGACCCGACAAATGATGCAATTCCGGATCTCGACCACATCACCTTCGCCTATGGCCGGGACTACGAAGACGTGTCGCCGATCAGCGGCGTCCTGCTCGGCGGCGGTACGCATGTCGTCGGTGTCGCCGTGGATGTGATGCCGGCGGATTGACCGGTCGGGGGTATCGTTTCCGGGTGTTCACGACGTCAGCCGGATTGCCGAACCTTTGAGAGGGCATGACATGTTCCGCAAGCCGAAAAACGAGCCCGTTATCGAGCCCCTGTTGCTCGCGGCCACACAGGTTGCCACCTACGACGGCGATGCCTTCCTGACGAACGCCAGCGGCTTCCTCTTCGAGCGCGACAACCGCTTGTTTCTGGTGACCAGTCGTCACGTCGTTGCCGATGAAGCCACCCAGCACCATCCCAACCGCATCGAAATGGAGCTCCACACCAACCCAGCCGACATGGCCCAATCGACGGGTTATTCGATCCCGCTGTATAAAAATGGCACGAGCGTTTGGCGGCAGGGTGAAGACGCAGGAGGCAACATCGACGTTGCCGTGATCGAGCTTGATCGCAGGGCTTTCCCGAAGTCGGCGGTCTATTATGCCTTCACCCCGAAGCATCTCCCTGCCGCCGAGGATGTAGTCGAGATCGGATCTTCGTTGCTGGTTGTCGGTTTTCCGCTCGGCTTCCATGACACGCTCCACCACGTCCCGGTCATCCGACACGCCGTTGTCGCGTCATCATTCGGCATGCGTTTTCAAGGTCATGGCTATTTTCTGACCGATGCCCGCACCCATCGTGGCTCCAGTGGCGCGCCGGTCGTCATGCGCGTCGAAGGACCTGGCAAAAGATTCGGCGATCTGCCCTGGATGCTTGTCGGTGTTCATTCGGCCCGCTTCGATGTCGGTTCCCGGGATTTAAATCAGGACGAAGCTTTGGGTCTCAATTGTGCGTGGTACGTCGACATCCTGATGACGCTGACAACGAAATAGGAGATCTCGCCCGCCCCTTATCAAAACATAGCCCCCTAGGGCGGGCCCTCTCTGTCCGAACTCAACACTTTCAAGCCGGTTCGATCGCCAACCTGGCTTGGGCCGCAGAGCTGGGTTCTATTCGATCAAGGTGCCAGGTAACTCGCTGAGCGGGCACCTCAAGCGGATCAGGCAAGGTGACACTTCCAGCTCAAGAAGAAGGCGACGGGTACACTGGTCGTCGACGCTCTTCTTCCGGGGCGGCGTCAATTTCTAGCAACGCCCGTCCCGGCATCTACGTAGTCGAGCGTGCCTTCGTGGACTAGCAGGCTGCTAGACCCATTCCGATAAGCGGAATTCTCTTAGCTCCAGTTCTATTCATCCAGAGTGAAGGTCACGAGCATATTGACCTTGTATTCGGAAATTCGGTCGCCGCTCAGGAGTACGTTCTGCTCTTTCACCCAAGCGCTCTGAATGTTGTGAATCGTTTTTGCAGCCCGCTCTAGCCCCTTTTTGACGGCATCGTCAAAACTGTCAGGAGACGTGGCGGAGATTTCAGTCACGCGTGCAACAGCCATTTCAGAATCCTTTTTTTATCAGCACATAAGAAACTGATGGCCGTCAATTTCGTTCCATGAGGGAAATACGAAGAGATGCTGGTCTAACCGTTCGATGCTTCAAGCAGCCGCGCCTCGGTCTTGGTTATCGCTCGCCCGTTTCACGGGTTTGCCTGGCAGAATGCTCACGGGTTTTCTGCGCGCGTTTGGCCCGATACGTCTGCCAGCCGGCGATTACCAAAACAACGAGCAACGTGAAGCCCGCGAGAACATAAATAATCATGTAGTCGGTCGTCATACGGCCAACTCCTTTCAACACAAACATTTTCTAACGTGATAACGAATAGGTCGAGAGCTTGTTCCGCACGGCCCTTCCTGATCGCATCCCTCTGGGACGCCAGGTCACTAGGAGGCCAGCGACGTTCGGCACTGCCGATTGGAGGTTGGAACACGCGTGCTGAATGCCAGCCAGGCTGCGACTCGCCGGAACTTTATGCTCGAAAAAATAACTCAGTTCGTCACGCCAGTTGAATAATGATGTTCCCGCCACCGTCGAGCGATGCTTGCGCGCCCGGCGGCACGACACAGGTCGCATCATATTCTTCCACGATCAGCGGGCCTGTGTGCCCGCCCTCTAGGACCGATCGGCGCAGGATTGGTGTCTCCACCCAGCCGTGCCTTTGGCCGAAGAACACCTGCCGGGGCTGACTCTGCGCCGGCTCCGGCCGGCTCGGGATGACGCGTTCCGGGACGCCACCGGTGTCGGCGGTGCTCGTCGCAACAACCTGAATCGAGACCAGTTCCACAGGCTCCTCGGGGCCGGCGCGGTGGCCGTAGACACGCTCGTGTTCGGTACCGAAGGCCTCGGCCAACCTCTCGAGGAAAACTTTGTCGATCGAGCCATCCGGAGCCGGCACAACCAGTTCAAAACTCTGCCCCTTGTAGTGCAGCGCGGCAGCCCTGCGGACCTGCATATCCTCGGCCGCAACACCATCGGCCGCGAGCTGCGCGCCCGCCTGATCCTCGAGTTCGCTCCAAGCGGCTCCGATCTCGGCGGGATCGGCTTCACAGGTCACACGCCGGAGCGTACGGGAATAGTGATGTTCGAGATCCGCATAAAGCAATCCGAAGGCGGAGAAGAGCCCCGGTGACGGCGGGACCACAACGCGTCGAATGTCCAGTGTGGCGGCCATCTCACACGCGAACAACGGCCCATTGCCACCGAACGCAAACAGCGAGAACGTGCGCGGGTCGCGTCCGCGTTCGCTGGACACGGCCCGTATTGCGCGGATCATGTTGGAGGCAGCAATGCGGAACGCGCCGTGGGCGGCCTCTTCGACGGCAAGGCCAAGCGGATCGGCGACCTGGGCCTTGAACGCCTCGTATGCGCGTTCGGCCTCGATCGGCAGCGCACCACCCACTAGGTGTTGCTGATTGAGATAACCAAGAACGACGTTGGCGTCGGTGACGGTGACCGTCTCGCCGCCCTTGGCGTAGCAGACGGGGCCGGGAATCGCGCCGGCCGACTGTGGCCCGACCTGGAGGGCGCCGCCTCGGTCGAGACGCACGAGCGAACCGCCGCCCGCGCCAACCTCCGCGAGATCGATCGCCGGAACCTTGAGCGCATAGCCCGCGCCGGACAGCAATCGCGAGCCGATCATGATGCCGGCGCCGACGGCGTATTCCTGCGCGCGCAGCACGCTGCCGTCTTCGACCATGGACGCCTTCGCCGTCGTGCCGCCCATGTCAAACGTGAGAATTCGCTGATACGCCTTTGCGTCGGCAATGGCCTGCGCCCCCACGACGCCGCCGGCCGGCCCCGACTCGATGATGTTGATCGGACGTTCGGCGGCGGCTCGGTCCGTTGTGAGGCCCCCGTTCGACTGCATCAATAGGAGCGGTGCAGGAACGCCGGCGGCATCAAGACCTAGCCGCAGCGCCTTCAGATAGGTCGCGACAATCGGCATAACGTAAGCGTTGATGACCGTTGTCGAAGTACGTTCGTATTCTTTGATCTCCGGCAGTACGTCATATGAGATGCAGTGAACGAGGTCCGGCGCCAGCTCCTCGATGGCCTGTTTGATCATCTGTTCGTGCGCCGGGTTTGCGAATGCGTTGATGAGGCAGACGGCGATCGCCTCTACGCCTTCATCCAGCAGCGCCTGCACCTGCGCCCGCGCATCGGCCATGTCGAGTGCACGCTCGATTTCGCCCGACGCCCTAACACGCTCATCAACCGTTCGACGCAGATAGCGCTCCACCAGCGGCGGCGGCTTTTCCCATGACATATCGTAGAGGCGCGGCATCCGGAGCGTGCGCAACTCGAGCACATCGCGGAAGCCTGCCGTCGTGATCAGGCCGACTCGCGCGCCCTTGCCTTCCAGAATGGCGTTCGATGCCACCGTCGTCCCGTGACGGATCTGCTCCACATCCTGTCCCGTCAGCTCCGTCTCGCGGAACACCTCGTCGAGACCATCGACGATCGCGCGCGCATAGTCACCCGAGCTCGATGAAATCTTCTTGGTGTGGATCGTGCCATCGCCGCCGAGCAGGACGATGTCGGTAAATGTGCCGCCGATGTCGACACCGATACGAAAAGCGTTTTCATGAGGCATATGACGGTTCGCTACTCTGCGGCTTCATTTTTGACTGTGACGGGAAGGCGTCCGCGATTGACCTTTGGCGGCTCTGACCACCCACGTTCGCGGCGCAGATTATCGCGCTTTCGCCGCGTCGCTTCATCGTCAACCTGCCAGTCCGCCGTGTCGACGATCACGCCGTAGTCCGCTTCGGCACTGGCCGCTGAAACGAAAGCGTTACGGACATCCCTGAGCACGGCTTGCGGGTCGCGCTCGAGCGGATCGCCCCACCCTCCGCCGCCGGCGTGGATGTGGCGGAACACGTCCCCCTTGCGGAACGGCATCGTGGGCTTCGAGGGCAGTTTTCGCTTCTCGCCATCCGGGTCGAGCCAGTTCTGCGACGGCGCGCCCGGACTGCCGCCGTAGAGGCCGAAGGGTTGAACGGTGTTGCGGTCGGCGCGCACGCTCAGCATCGCCTCGTCGGCTTCGAGCCGGTAGTCCCGCCGGAACGGCACGCCGCCGCGATACTTGCCCGGCCCCGCGCGATCAGGTTCGAACTCATAGGAGAGGATCGAGATCGGCTGCTCGGCTTCGGTCACCTCAACGGAGGGCAGTGCCATATTGGCGAACATGTGGCTGTTGCCGCTGAGACCGTCAGCCCAGGGTCGCGCGCCCCACGCCCCGCACGTAAAATCCACGTAGACAAAAGGATTGCGCTCCCGGTCGTAGCCGCCGATCGAAATGCCCGTGTTGCCGCCATCGCCCGCCGCCTTGACCTTGTCGGGCAGCATCATGGCCAGAGCGCCGAACATGCAATCGACCATCCGAAATCCGGTGAGGCCGCGCGCAGCGCAGGCGGCCGGCAGCACGCCGTTGCCGACCGTCCCCTCCGGACAGATTACCTCGATGGCCCGAAATACGCCTTCGTTGTTGGGTATGTTCTGCGGCAGCACGGACCGGATACCCGTATAGGCCGCCGATTTCGTATAGGAGAGCGTGTTGTTGATCGCGCCGCGCACCTGGCTGCTGGTCCCCGTCCAATCGACGACCATGCGGTCGCCGGTCTTGGTGATCGTGACGAACAACCGGATCGGCTGGCCAACGTCGATGCCGTCATCGTCGATCCAATCCTCGAAACTCCACTCTCCATCCGGCAGATCCTTGAGCGCCGCCCGCGTCAGCCGTTCCGCGTAATCGATTGTCTCCTCGAGCATCGCCTTTGTCGCGCCTGCCCCGTAACGGTCGACAAGCTCCGCGAACTGCTTCTCTGCTATATGGCAAGCCGCAAGCTGCGCGCGCAGGTCACCTTGCACGAGAACAGGAACACGGACGTTCTTTTCGATGAACGTCATGATCGTTTCATTGAGAACGCCTTGATCGTAGAGCTTCATCGGCGCGATGCGTAGCCCTTCGGCGTATATCTCGGTCGAGTCCGACGCATTCGAGCCCGCCACCCGGCCACCGACGTCGGTGTGATGGCAGACCGTGCATGCGAAGGCGAGGCGCTCGCCGTCATGGAACAGTGGCTTCATCACGAAGATATCCGGCAAATGCATGCCGCCGTCGAACGGATCGTTCATGATAAAGACGTCGCCTGGGCGGATGTTGCCTTCGAAGTGGCGCATGATCGACTGCATCGCGGTCGGCACCGAACCCAGATGGCCAGGCAACGTCAGGCCCTGCGCGGCGAGGCGCCCGGCACCATCCGCGAAGCCTGTCGAATAGTCCATATTGTCCTTGAGCACGGCCGAATAGGTCGTGCGGAAGACGGTAAGCGCCATTTCATCGGCAATCGAGAAGATTGCGTTCTTGAACAGCTCGAATGTGATTGGATCGACGTCAGGAAGGCTCATATTTATCCTCAGCTTATCCGTCCTCTTCGTCCTCAGGCGGCGATGATATCCGCTTCACGGCGCAACATTTGAACCGCCGCGCGCAACGCAGCCGCCGTCTCCGCCAGATCCTGGTCAGTATGCGCGGCCGAAACCGACCCCCCGGGCTTACCCGCGATATCCACACCGTGGACCAGCAGTGCGAGACGCAGGCGCTCGGCGATATCGCTCTTTGCGGACAATGCGGCATGGCCGGCTGTCTCCGCATTGAACGTCAGCGGATCCAGCGGATGACTGGTCGGATTGAGGTAGAAGTAGAAGCCGGAAAATGCCCCGTAGCATGCCCAGGGCACCCCTTCATCGGCGAATACGGCATTGCACAGCCCACGCAACTTTGCCGCCTGTGCGTTGGCTGTCGCGCAAGCATCGGTCTGCTTGATGATTTCGAGCGTCGTGATACCGGCAGCCGCCGACATCGGATTGGCGTTATACGTCCCCTGGTGGCCGATCTTCTCGAAGCCCTTTGCCGCGGCCGCGTCGAAGTCGAGCAGTTCGAGGATATCCCCGCGCCCGCACACAGCGCCCCCCGGGAGGCCCCCGGCAAGGATCTTGGCAAGGCTCGTCAGGTCGGGGGTGATGCCGTAGTGCGCCTGTGCTCCGCCGGGCGAGACACGAAAGCCCGTCACTACCTCGTCGAAGATCAGGAGAATGCCGCGGTCACGCGTAATTTCGCGCAGTTCTGCGAGAAATTCCTCAGTTACGGGCAACTGGCCGAAGCTTGCACCCGTCGGCTCAAGGATGATGGCAGCAACGTCGTCATCGTGCAGATCGATCAGACGGCGCGTTTCAGCGATGTCGTCG
>CAZWCL010000045.1:0-11974 GCA_964632265.1 uncultured Hyphomicrobiaceae bacterium
GTCCGGTGCACGAAGCTCCATCAGGCGCTTCAAGCGGTTGTTGCGGTTGATCACGCGGCGATAGAGGTCGTTGAGGTCCGACGTGGCGAAGCGGCCGCCATCGAGGGGCACCAATGGGCGCAACTCGGGCGGGATCACCGGTACGACAGTGAGGATCATCCATTCGGGGCGGTTGCCCGACTCGATAAAGGCTTCGATCACCTTGAGGCGCTTGCCGAGCTTCTTCGGCTTCAGCTCAGTCGTTGCCTCGGCAATTTCTTGGCGCAGGTCTTCGGCGATCTGCTGGAGGTCCATCGACGACAAAATCTCGCGGATGGCTTCGGCGCCGATGCCTGCCGTGAAGCTGTCCGGGCCGAACTCGTCAAGCGCCGCCTCGTACTGCTCTTCGGTCAGCAACTGGTGCTCGGTGAAAGTCGTCACACCCGGCTCGATAACAATGTAGTTTTCGAAATAGAGGACGCGTTCGAGATCCTTCAGCGTCATGTCAAGCATGAGGCCGATGCGGCTTGGCAGAGATTTCAAGAACCAGATGTGGGCCACGGGGGCGGCGAGTTCGATGTGGCCCATACGCTCGCGGCGGACCTTGGCGAGGGTGACCTGCACACCGCACTTCTCGCAGACAAGGTCCTTGTACTTCATGCGCTTGTATTTGCCGCAGAGACATTCGTAGTCCTTGATCGGACCGAAAATCCGCGCGCAGAAAAGGCCATCGCGCTCCGGCTTGAAGGTCCGGTAGTTGATAGTCTCGGGCTTGCGGATCTCGCCGAATGACCAGGAGTAGATGTCCTCAGGGCTCGCGATCGAAATCTTGATCTGGTCGAATGTGGGCACAGTCTGCTGCTTAAAGACGTCTGAAAGCTCGTTCATGTGCTGTCGCTCCTTGCGATCCGGCGAATCCGACCCATCGGGGGTGCCGGATCAAAAATTTGTATGCCGAGGCCTGACTGCTACTGACCAGCTGGCGGCTCGACCTTTTCAGCGGCTTCGGTTTTGTCTCGTCGTGTCGTCGGCGGCGGATACGACCACCGCGGGGCAGCGGGACCGGGGGGCGGCGATGCCGCCCCCCGGTCCGCTCATCAAGGCTTATTCGGCAGCCGGCGGCAGCTGCATGCGGGGTCCTTCCTGAAGCTCTTCTTCTTCGAGCATCTCGAGTTCCGAGTTCGAAAGATCAACGTGCATACCAAGAGCGCGCATCTCCTTGACGAGGACGTTGAAGCTTTCCGGTATGCCCGCTTCGAAGGTGTCGTCACCGCGTACGATCGACTCGTAGACCTTCGTGCGGCCCGCGACATCGTCCGATTTGACGGTCAGCATCTCTTGTAGCGTATAGGCGGCGCCATACGCCTCAAGCGCCCACACCTCCATCTCGCCGAAGCGCTGGCCGCCGAACTGCGCCTTACCGCCCAGCGGCTGCTGGGTGACGAGCGAGTAGGGGCCAATCGATCGGGCGTGGATCTTGTCGTCGACCAGGTGGTGGAGCTTCAAGAGGTACTTGTAGCCAACCGTCACCTTGCGGTCGAACGGCTCGCCGCTCTGGCCGTCATAAAGCCTCACCTGACCGCTCGACTCGAAGCCAGCGTCCTCAAGAAGTTTGACGATGTCAGCCTCATGAGCACCATCGAACACCGGGGTTGCGATCGGCACGCCGGTCTTTAGTTGTTCGCCAACGGTCATGATCTCAGTGTCGGATGCCTTGTCGAGGCCATCCTGGCCGCCGTAGATCGTTCCGATCTTCTCGCGCAGTGCGTTGACATCGGTGCCATCGCGGTAGGCGTGAAGCGCGTCATCGATCATGCGGCCAAGTCCGCGGCACGCCCAGCCAAGGTGCGTTTCGAGGATTTGCCCGACGTTCATCCGGCTCGGCACACCGAGCGGATTGAGAACCACGTCGACGGGCGTGCCGTCTTCGAGGAAGGGCATATCCTCGCGCGGCACGATCATTGACACGACACCCTTGTTGCCATGCCGTCCGGCCATCTTGTCACCCGGCTGCAGCTTGCGCTTCACCGCGACGAACACTTTGACCATCTTCATGACGCCTGGCGGTAATTCATCACCGCGCTGCAACTTGTCGACCTTGTCGACGAAGCGGCGCTCGAGACTCTTCTTTGCGTCCTCATACTGTTTATTGATCGCTTCGACTTCGGCCTGGGCGGATTCATCGACGAGGCCGATTTCCCACCACTGACTGCGCGGCACATTGGCGAGCGCGTCCTGATCGAGCACGGTGCCCTTGCGCGCACCCTCCGGACCCTTGGCGACCTCTTTGTCGAGAAGCACATCGTTCAGGCGCGCGTAAACGTTGCGGTCCAGGATTTGGAGTTCGTCATCGCGGTCCTTTGCGAGGCGTTCGATTTCCTCACGCTCGATCGCCATCGCGCGCTCGTCTTTATCGACGCCGTGGCGGTTGAAGACGCGCACCTCGACGACCGTGCCCGATACGCCTGGCGGCAGACGCATTGATGTGTCACGCACATCCGACGCCTTCTCACCGAAAATCGCGCGGAGAAGCTTTTCCTCCGGCGTCATCGGGCTCTCGCCCTTCGGCGTGATTTTGCCGACCAGAATATCACCCGGATGCACTTCGGCACCAATGTAGACGATACCGGCCTCGTCGAGATTGCGAAGGGCTTCCTCCGAGACGTTTGGGATGTCGCGCGTGATCTCTTCGGGGCCCAGCTTGGTATCCCGGGCCATGACTTCGAACTCGTCGATGTGGATCGAGGTGAAGACATCCTCGGAAACGACACGTTCAGAGAGTAGGATCGAATCCTCAAAGTTATAGCCCATCCACGGCATGAAGGCGACGAGCACGTTCTTGCCGAGTGCGAGATCACCAAGATCGGTCGACGGGCCGTCCGCGATGATTTCACCGCCGACGACGCTGTCTCCGACATTTACCAGCGGGCGTTGGTTGATGCACGTGTTCTGGTTCGAGCGCTGGAACTTGCGCAACCGGTAGATGTCGACGCCCGGCTTTGACGGATCGGTCTCTTCTGTCGCCCGGATCACGATACGGGTTGCATCAACCTGATCGACGATCCCGGTACGGCGTGCCCCAATGGCGGCGCCTGAATCGCGGGCCACTACCTGTTCCATGCCGGTGCCAACGAGCGGCGCTTCCGCCTTGATCAACGGCACAGCCTGACGCTGCATGTTCGAGCCCATCAGCGCGCGGTTTGCGTCGTCGTTCTCGAGGAACGGGATGAGAGCCGCCGCAACCGAAACAAGCTGCTTTGGCGAGACGTCGATCAGGTCGGCCCGCTCGCGCGGCACCAACATCACGTCACCCTGGAAGCGGCAAGTGATGAGTTCTTCCGTCAGATTGCCGTCGGCGTCGACCGGCGCGTTGGCCTGTGCCACATGATGACGGCCCTCTTCCATGGCGGAAAGGTAGACCACATCATCGCTCACGCGCCCCTCGATGACCTTTCGGTAAGGACTTTCAATGAAGCCATACTTGTTGACGCGTGCGAACGTCGCCAACGAGTTGATCAGACCGATGTTCGGGCCTTCCGGCGTCTCGATCGGGCAGATGCGGCCGTAGTGCGTCGGGTGCACGTCGCGCACCTCGAAGCCCGCGCGCTCACGCGTCAGACCGCCCGGCCCGAGAGCCGACAGGCGCCGCTTGTGTGTGATCTCAGAAAGCGGGTTGGTCTGGTCCATGAACTGCGAGAGCTGCGACGAACCGAAGAACTCGCGCACGGCGGCAGCGGCTGGCTTGGCGTTGATCAGATCCTGCGGCATCACGACGTCGATGTCGACGGAGCTCATGCGCTCCTTGATCGCGCGCTCCATGCGCAGAAGACCCACACGATACTGGTTCTCCATCAATTCGCCGACCGAGCGTACACGGCGGTTGCCGAGGTGATCGATGTCGTCAATGTCGCCCTTGCCGTCGCGCAGATCGACCAGTGTCTTGACGACGGCGAGGATGTCCTCCTTGCGCAGCGTGCGCACGGTGTCCTCGGCATCGAGCTCGAGGCGCATGTTCATCTTCACGCGGCCGACAGCTGACAGGTCGTAGCGCTCGGGGTCGAAAAACAGACTGTGGAACAAGCCTTCGGCCGCTTCCAACGTTGGCGGCTCGCCCGGGCGCATGACCCGGTAGATATCCATCAACGCTTCTTCGCGGTTCGAGTTCTTATCCTGCTTCAGCGTATTGCGCATGAACGCGCCGGTATTGACATGGTCTATGTCGAGGATATCGAAGCCCTTGACCTTATTCTCCTTGAACTCGGCCAGCATTTCCTCGGTCAGTTCGTCGCCTGCCTCGGCCCAGATCCGGCCCGTCTTCATGTCGACGAGGTCTTCGGCGAGATAGGTACCCGCAAGATCTTCGGCAGAAATCAGAATTTCCTTGAGACCACCGGCCTCAAGTTCGCGCGCCTTGCGCGCGGAGATCTTATGGCCTTCCTTGACGACCACTTCACCGGTCTTGGCATCGATAAGGTCGCCCGAGGGCGCTTTGCCACGCCACTCATCGCGGTCGAAGGGTTTGCGCCAGCCACCTTTGGCGTCCTTGATCTCGATATGGTTGTAGAACGTGTAGAGGATTTCCTCATCGTCGAGGCCGAGGGCGTAAAGCAGCGCCGTCACCGGAATCTTGCGGCGACGGTCGATACGAACGAACACGATGTCCTTGGCGTCGAATTCGAAATCGAGCCATGAGCCGCGGTAAGGAATAATACGCGCGGCAAACAGCTTCTTGCCCGAGGCATGGGTCTTGCCACGGTCATGATCGAAGAACACACCCGGTGAGCGGTGCATTTGGCTCACGATAACTCGTTCGGTGCCGTTGATGACAAATGTGCCGTTCATCGTCATGAGCGGCATGTCGCCCATGTAGACGTCCTGCTCCTTCATGTCCTTGATGGACTTGGAGCCGGTCTCTTCGTTGATATCGAAAACAATCAGGCGCAGCTTGACCTTGAGCGGCGCGGCATAGGTCATGTCACGCTGCATGCACTCTTCAACGTCGTATTTCGGCGGCTCGAATTCGTAGTGCACAAACTCGAGGGTCGACCGGCCCGAGAAGTCCGAGATCGGGAAAACCGATTTGAAAACGGCTTGAAGACCAAGGTCGTCACGGCCGCCCTCAGGCTCCTTCACCATCAGAAAATCGTCGTAGGAACTTTTTTGAACCTCGATCAGATTGGGCATCCGGGCGACTTCCCGGATCTTGCCGAATTTCTTGCGGATACGATTACGGCCGTTGAAGATTTCAGCCATCGGGGCTCCTCGTGTCGTTCGCGGGTGACGGGCCCGCGCCCTGGGGGTGCTCAGCTCGTTTCCATCAGCTGCCGCCGCGCGCCGATCAATGCTGCGGACAACTCAATGCAGAGACGCCAACTCTACCTAGAAACGGCTCGCCGGAACGTCCAATATGGGGTCTGACAACCCGATATAGACGCTCCGGGGAAACGCTTCGCATCTGTTCGGTTACGGACACCGGCCAGCAGCCGGTGTCCGTACCGTCGAAATTCCGAAATCAGGTCAACTCGACAGCGGCGCCTGCCTCTTCGAGCTTTTTCTTGATTTCCTCGGCTTCTTCCTTCGGAATATCTTCCTTGACGGGTTTGCCGCCAGCTTCCACCAGTTCTTTCGCCTCTTTCAGGCCGAGACCGGTGACCGCGCGGACTTCCTTGATCACATTGATCTTCTTGTCTCCGGCCGACTTCAGAATGACCGTGAACTCGGTCTTTTCTTCAACGGCTTCTGCACCACCGGCCGCGGCACCTGGAGCGGCTGCGACGGCGACGGCGGCAGACGCCGAAACGCCCCATTTCTCTTCCAACATCTTCGAGAGTTCGGCGGCTTCGAGAACGGTCAGGGCCGACAGGTCATCGACAATTTTTGCAAGATCAGTCATTTGGTTAACTTTCCTTCGAATTTAAACCTCTGCGTGGCGATACCGCCGGCCGTTCGGGCCAATCGGGATGCAACGCGTTTCGTCACACTAGGCGGCATCCGCCTCTTGCGCTTTGGCAGCCAAAACACGGGCCAACTGGCCACCAGGCTCTTTCGCGATCTGTGCGATCTTCGTCGCCGGGGCCTGAATAAGGCCGACGAGTTTGCCGCGCAGTTCGTCGAGAGAGGGCAGCGATGCCAGTGCTTTCACGCCATCGGCGTCCAACAATATGTCGCCCATCGCTCCGCCAAGAACGACCAGCTTGTCGTTGGTCTTGGCGTAGTCGACGGCCACTTTGGCGGCAGCAATCGGATCTTCTGAATAGGCGAGACAAGTCGGGCCTTGCAAAAGATCGGTGATGTCACCGATGTTGGCGTCTTTGAGCGCAATCTTCGCGAGCCTGTTCTTGGCAACCTTGACCGAACCACCCGCTTCGCGCATGCGATTGCGGTACTCGGTCATCTGCGCCACGGACAGGCCGGAATAGTGGGTCACCACAACAACGCCGGCGTTATTGAACACCTCGTGCAGGGTGGTCACGAGTGCCTCTTTGGCAGCTCTTTCCACTGTGCTTCTCCTTACCTTGCACACCTGGCAGACCGAAACCTGCCCGGCGTGCGCTCCATCTGCCGCAACCGGAGCCCGACGGGCGGTCTCCAATCACGACGCTTGGCCTGTCCTCGCCGTCGCGGCGCTCTCAGACGAGCTTCGCGGCAGTGAGCCAAAAGAGGTCAAATCCGGAGACCCTGGCCAACCGGCGCCGTCGACGCCCGAAGGATGCAGCCTCCCAATCCGACTCCCGTCTCATGCAGGCACCGAAACAACCCTTGAGGCGTTCGCAGTATTAAGCAGGCTTCGACACCCGCACCTACAATCTCGGACAGGCTGGCGACACCTTTACGGGCGCCGCCGCCACCGGCCCCGCGAACGAGACCGGAATTCTTATCTCATCGTCTCCGTCAGGCGCTGCCGCCGACGGATGCGTTGTCGACTTTGAGGCCGGGGCCCATCGTCGACTTGATCGAGATCTTTTTGATGTAAGACCCCTTCGCACCGGATGGTTTGGCGCGGTTCACCGCGTCGACAAAGGCGCGGATGTTTTCCTCGAGATCATCACTCGAAAAGCTCGCCTTGCCGACGCCGGCATGGATGATACCCGCCTTTTCGACCCGGAACTCGACCGCGCCGCCTTTTGCCGACTTGACCGCTTCGCCAACGTCCATCGTAACGGTACCGACACGCGGGTTCGGCATCAGACCACGAGGGCCCAGGACCTTACCGAGACGGCCAACGAGGCCCATCATGTCGGGTGTGGCAATGCAACGGTCGAAGTTGATGTTACCCTTTTGGACCTCTTCGACGAGGTCCTCGGCGCCGACGACATCGGCGCCGGCCTCTTTGGCCTCTTCAGCCTTGGGCCCGCGCGCGAATACACCGACGCGAACCGTACGACCCGAACCTTTCGGCAGGTTGCACACACCACGGACCATCTGGTCGGCGTGTTTGGGGTCGACGCCGAGGTTCATCGCGATCTCGACTGTCTCGTCAAATTTGGCGTTCGCCTTGTCCTTGACAAGTTTCACCGCCTCTTCAAGCCCGTAAGCTTGGTCCCGATCGACATCGCTACGAGCCGATCGGATACGTTTTCCATCGCTTGCCATGTTCGCTTACCCCTGCACCTGGAGGCCGATCGAACGGGCCGAGCCCGCTATGATTTTCGCCGCCTGTTCAACATCATCAGTGTTGAGATCGGCCATCTTGGCTTCAGCGATCTCGCGAACCTGGTCCATCGTCACCGTCCCGGCGCTAGCCTTGCCGGGTTCCTTGCTGCCGGCGTTAATCTTCGCCGCCTTCTTGAGATAGAACGATGCCGGTGGCGTCTTCATAACAAAGGTGAAGGACTTATCAGCGAAGACGGTAATCTTCACCGGCGTGGGCGTGCCGGGCTCGGCGTCCTTCGACTTGGCGTTGAAGGCCTTGCAAAACTCCATGATATTGACGCCGCGCTGACCGAGCGCGGGTCCGATCGGCGGCGACGGATTGGCCTGACCCGCCGGCACCTGCAGGTTTATGTAACCATCTATTTTCTTTGCCATTCAGTTCCCCTTGCGGCGATCACCGGCCGGCGGCCGCCTTATTTGGATTGGAAGCCGGGTCAATAGTCCCCGGCTGCCGGGTTAGCGGTTTCACGGACTGGCATGTCCTCCCGCGCACATAACCGGCGGCGCGCTGCGGCACTGCCGGAACTCCATTTTCGATCTCGATCAGCTCGCAATCTTGTCGACCTGGTTGTATTCGAGTTCCACAGGTGTCGGTCGCCCGAAGATCGAAACCGCGACCTTGAGGCGGGCGCGTTCCTCGTCAACCTCCTCGACCGAGCCGGAAAACGATGCAAACGGGCCTTCCGCGACCCGGACCTGCTCGCCGATCTCGAAGGTAATGGCAGGCCGGGGGCGCTCGACGCCACCTTCCTCGACAGTATTGAGCATGCGGGCCGCTTCCTCATCGGAGATCGGCATCGCCTTGTTGTCAGCGCCGAGGAAGCCGGTCACCTTTGGCGTGTTCTTGATAAGCAGAAATGCCGGATCGGTCATTTCCATATTGACCAGAACATAACCGGGAAGGAATTTGCGCTCCGTGGCGACCTTGCGCCCGCGGCGCACTTCGATCACCTCTTCGGTCGGAACCACGATATCTTCGAAAAGATGCTCAAGCCCTGCCTGCTTCGCGCGCTCGCGGATCGCGTCAGCGACCTTGCGCTCGAAGTTGGTATAGGCGTGCACGATATACCAGCGCTTCGCCATCAGATTGCCGTTCCTACCACTATTCGCTAAACCTCGCGGGCGATCCTGCCGGCCGCTTCGACTGCTCCCCGAGCCGGCGCCTTAGCGCCCGAAACCAAGGATCATGCCGACAAGCCAGCCCAAAGCCTGGTCCGCCAGCATGAAAAAGATCGCCGCCAACGTCACCATGATCAGCACGGCGATCGTGGTCACCCACGTTTCGTTGCGCGTCGGCCAAGTGACTTTCGCCGTTTCCTGGCGCACTTCCTGGATGAACTTGAACGGATTCACGTGGCAAAACCTTCAACTCATGTGCCGCAGACCGCATACCCAGCGGACCCGATCTGCAGAGTGCCCTCGAGTGACGATCGCAGGTTGCGTCCGCCAACTCACTGAAATGACCTGCTAACTCTTCAAACTCGTCAGTCCGCCCATGTTACGCAACGGCAAAAACGCAAAAAAACCGACCCAAACCACCCCTTGGTTCCGGTCAGTCGTCATATGGTGCTGGCAGGGGCAGCAGGATTCGAACCCGCGACCTACGGTTTTGGAGACCGTCGCTCTACCAACTGAGCTATACCCCTATAGCGCGCCGCAGATCGCACGGGAAAAGCGTCAATAACCGATCTCGCCGCAACGCACAACTTTTTTCTTGACATTTTTATCGCTCACGGCTCGCGGCGGCAAGCTGAGAGGTAGGGCGCGCCGCGGCTTTGCCAAGCCGCTATCAAGGAAATGCGGTCGAGGAGACAATGGAGCGGGCAGCGGGAATCGAACCCGCGTCTCTAGCTTGGAAGGCTAGGGTAATACCATTATACGATGCCCGCCGGATTGCGTCGCCGCGTCCCGGTTCCGTGTGGTCTCGACCTGCCTCGATGAGCGCGCGGCTCGCCGGGGCGGTGCGCACGGGGTCGGCTGGCGACAGTGCGCAGAAAGGAATGGTGGAGGGAGTTGGATTCGAACCAACGTAGGCATAGCCAACGGGTTTACAGCCCGTCCCCTTTAGCCACTCGGGCATCCCTCCGGTTGCGCTGCACTGAAAGCCATGCAGCGCGAGCCAACATCACTTTTCATTACAGCAAGGGCGGTATATATCTGCCGCTCGCCCTCGGCGTCAATGGCCGATTTTCTCAGGCCGCAGACGTATTGATCTTGCCGATCCCTCTCCGTTCCATTTCGAGACTGTCTCCGGCACCATGACCGACAAGTCCTCGCGCAAAAGCCGATCCGCGCCCGAAAAACCAGACCGCGGCTCAGGAAACTTTCCGGGCGGCGATGCCGGGCGGTTTGGCGGGCGCCCGGGAGGACACGGCGGAGGACGCTCCGGGAGACGCCGCTCCGGGGCCGGACAAACATCCTCGAACGCGGACACCGAGACCTTCATCTTCGGGCTTCACCCTGTTCGTTTTGCGCTCGCCAATATGCGGCGCGAGATCAATCGCGTTCGCGCTACCGAGAATGGCGAGCGGCGCCTAGCTGACGTATTAGGCAAACGCGATCTGGTTGTGGAGCGCGTCTCGCCGCGCGATCTTGACCGCCTTCTCGGCGCCGATACCGTGCATCAAGGCGTTCTCTTGGATGTCGCTCCCCTCGAGACGTTCGGCCTGGACGAGCTGAGCGAAGCGTCGATAGCCTCCCGGCGCCCGCTGATTGTGCTCGACCAAGTGACAGATCCGCATAATGTCGGTGCTGTTTTGAGATCGGCTGCGGTGTTCGGCGGTGCCGGCCTGATCATGACCCGGCGACACAGTCCGCCACTTGGCGGCGCGCTTGCCAAAGCGGCCTCGGGGGCGCTCGAACTGGTGCCTATTGCGCTGGTCCAGAATCTTGGCGAAGCCGTCGGCTCACTCAAGGAAGCAGGGTGGGCTGTGGCCGGGCTCGATGGCGAACCTGATCATGCGCTGATTGAAGACGGTTTGGCGTCGCTCGGCACGCGGCCGCTGGTTCTGGCTCTCGGCGCGGAGGGCAAGGGGCTCAGAGAGCGCACGCGGAACGCCTGCACGGTCCTGCTGCGTATTGGTGGCGATGGGCCGATTGCAAGCCTCAACGTGTCCAACGCGGCGGCCGTCGCACTTCATATGGCGCGTATGAACCGGCAACGGTGATTGTCGCCCGCGGGTCCGCCGGTCGGACGGACTGAGGATATAGCGCGCAATAAGGGCTTCCCGACACGCGGGAGCCCTTGTTTGTTCATGCTACACAGCTCGGTCGCGATACCACCGGTGAAATGGCGGATGGTTTTCCTCAATAGCTAGGCGCGACGCCTACCAATGATGCTTGCGGTGGGTATGGGGGCGCACCGTGCCATGTGGATGACTATGGTGGTTCTTGTGAATGTGGCGGCGATAGTAGCCCCATGCCGAGTGGTAGCGCGGCTGGCGGAAGCGGAAACGCCGGCGCTTCACTTTATGAGCCGGTTTCCAATAATCTGAGCCGTAGTAGGGGTAGTAGCCGCGATGCTTGTAGCGGTAAGCATATGGATCGTCGGCTGAGTGGCGATCATACTTGGTCCAACCGGCCGAAGCTGGGGCGGAAGAAACGATCGCCAGGACGAGCAAGGCGACGAGCGAAGCCGCAAGTTTTTGTATACGCATTTTGAACCTATCCCGGACGCTATACATGACGTCTGCCATTTGTAGACCGGTCAAGCTAACGCAACCTTAACCGTCCGGTGCACACCGTGGAGTTTAACACTGTCACCGGCAACCGGCGTGCATCCTACAAACATCGATGAATTACGCCGTGTCCCAATTGACATTGGTGGTCAGACCGTGAAACACACTGATCTTTGACGCTGGGCAGAAGATCTCGCCCGCGCACGCCGGCTTAGCTCAGTTGGTAGAGCGGCTGATTTGTAATCAGTAGGTCGCGGGTTCGATTCCTGCAGCCGGCACCATATATTTCAATGGGTTAGGTGATCTGACGCATTCCCAGAAATGGCGAGGCTAACACCGGGCTAACATGTTGCTGGCTGAGCCCGCGCTATCTTGGCGGAAGTCATTTGGCCCGAAGGCGTCGGGCTAACGTGTTGTGCAGAGCTTAATCGTGTCGCTCTCATACTGATGATCGTGACACTTGCGCCACGCCAGATCACTTGCAAGACCACACAAACGAAAACCTTGAACGAACTGGAAATGGCATAACCCGTCAATCTAGCGTCCCGATTCAGGATTTCGTATTCTTAGTGCCATCGTGCAACCGATCACAGTGTCGTTTCACTGAGGCAAGGATCTGATCTGCGCTGCGCACCCATTTGAAGGGTTTCGGGTTTTCGTTGCGA
>CAZWCL010000046.1:0-11934 GCA_964632265.1 uncultured Hyphomicrobiaceae bacterium
AAGGCGACAACAAGGATCGCAAGCGCGAGGAGGTCGGCGCGGAGCAGGTTCACGAATGGCGCCGCAGCTATGCCACCCGCCCGCCGGCGCTGGACGAATCCGACGACCGATATCCCGGCCACGAGCGCAAGTACGCGCTCGTTCCGCACGCACAGGTGCCGCGGACCGAGAGCCTCAAGGACACCGTCGCGCGCGTCCTGCCGTACTGGCAGGAGCATATCGAGCCGGCCCTGATGCAGGGGCGTGTGCCGCTGGTCGTGGCGCACGGCAACAGCATACGCGGCATTGTCAAATACCTCGACGACATCGCCGACGACGAGATCCGCGGTGCTGAAATCCCGACCGGAAGGCCATTGGTCTATGACCTCGACGACGGGCTGCGACCGCTCGGCAGCCGGTATCTGGAAGGGGCTCAGGCCGATGCGGATAAGTGACTATTCGACGGGCGCCCAGCGACCGGCGGAACATAGCGGAACAGCCCGGCTTCTGCGGCGCATGGTAAGGATGGAAAGATGACTGTTCGCGTAGCAATCAACGGGCTCGGCCGAATCGGACGGGCGACGCTCAAGATCCTGCACGAGACGCCGGACTTCGAACTTGTGGCGGTGAACGACATCGCACCGCCCGACAACCTGGCCTATCTGTTGAAATACGATACGGTCTATGGCCGCCTTGGCGATGATGTGAGAATCGACGGCGACGAATTGATCGTCGGGTCGCAGCGCCACAAGGTGCTGCACGAAAAAGACCCCTCCAGGCTGCCCTGGCGCGACATGAATATCGCTCTGGTGTTCGAGTGCACTGGCATCTTCAGAAAAAAGCCGGATCTACAAAAACACATCGACGCCGGTGCCAGGCAGGTCATCCTGTCCGCGCCGGCCAAGGGAGAGGGCGATGTGCCCTTCGTCGTGCATGGCGTCAATGACGCGCGTGACGCGGCCATCATCTCGACCGCCAGTTGCACGACGAACTGCATTGCGCCGGTGATCGAGGTTATCGGGCGGCGGATCGGTCTCAAGAAGGCGATTATGACGACCGTTCACGCCTACACCGCCTCGCAGGAATTGGTCGACGGGCCGGCCGGCAAATGGCGGCGCGGCCGGGCGGCGGCGGCAAATTTCGTGCCCACGTCGACGGGCGCGGCCAAGGCGACGACGATGGCGTTGCCGCAATACGAAGGCCGCTTCGACGGCGTGGCGATACGCGGGCCCGTCCCTGCCGGCTCGATTGCCGACATCACGATCCTCACCGAACGCGATACCACCGCCGACGAGGTGAACGGAATATTCGAGGAGGAGGCTGCCGGCGACCGCTATGCGTCGGTTCTGGGTGTGACGCACGATCCCATCGTCTCGTCCGATATCATAAGGGACGCGCATGGATCGATTGTCGACCTGACGATGACGCAGGTGGTCGATGGCGACCTCGTCAAAGTCATGGCCTGGTATGATAACGAATGGGGCTATGCGGCGCAGATGGTCCGGCAAGGCGTGCGCATGACCACGGGCAACGAGCGGGGGCTGCAATGATGGCACGGCTGGCGGAGCGCATCCAGGCCGGGCGGCCGCAACCCGGGAGCTTCCAAATGCTCCAGAAAGATCGAACCGGCCGCGACAGGCTTTTATGCGGCCCGTATTTGTCTTCTCCCCGCCTCACCGGCAGCGAAGCGGCGGTGCCCTGATGAGCGCACAATGGGATCAGGTGAAGGCAGAGGCGGTTCGGCTGCGCGGTCGTCACCTGCGAAATCTCTTTTCCGACGACGCGGAACGGTTCCAACGGTTCAGTTTCGCGCTGGACGACCTGACGCTCGACATCTCGAAAGAGAAAATCGACGAACCGGCCCTTGATGCACTGCTGGAGCTCGCCCGCGCGACAGGGCTCGAAGATAGGCGACGCGCCCTGTTCGCCGGAGAGCATGTCAACGTCACCGAAGATCGGGCGGCGCTGCATATGGCGCTGCGCGACGGCGCAGAGGCGCCGGCCGGCGATGACGTGGCCGACGTCCGAGACAGGTTCCTGGGCTTCGCCGAGGCCGTTCGCGCGGGCGAATATCCCGCCACCGGTCAGTCTTTCACGGATGTCGTCAACATCGGCATCGGCGGATCGGACCTGGGGCCAGAATTGGTTTCCCGGGCGCTGGCGCCGGATCGCGATGGACCGCGGCTGCACTTCGTCTCGAATGTCGATGGTGCAGAAATCGCCGATGTCACCCGCGATCTCGATCCGGCGCGGACGCTGGTGACCGTTGCCTCGAAAAGCTTCACAACTGCCGAAACGATGACCAATGCGCTGAGCGCGCGTGACTGGCTTAAAGGCACCGTGCAAGAGCCCGGCCGACACATGGTCGCCATATCCTCGAACGTTGCGGGCGCTGAGGAGTTCGGCATCGACCGCTCACGCATCTTCGGGTTCTGGGACTGGGTCGGCGGCCGCTACTCCGTGTGGTCCGCGATCGGCCTACCGATCGCCATCGGCATCGGGGCGGACCGTTTTCGCGAGTTCCTCGCCGGCGCGGCGGGTATGGACGCGCATTTCCGCGAGGCGCCATTCGATCGAAACCTTCCCGTTCTCATGGGGCTGGTCGCCGTGTGGCGCCGAAACGCGATGGGCTGGCCCACCGTCGCGCTCATCCCCTACGACCGCAGGCTGGCGCGCTTCCCGGCCTACGTCCAGCAGCTCGCGATGGAATCGAACGGCAAGCGCGTGACCCTCGAGGGCCAACCGGTCCCGCACGCAACGGCGCCCGTTGTCTGGGGCGAGCCCGGCACGAACGCGCAGCACAGCTTCTTTCAGCTCCTGCACCAGGGCACGGACATCGTCCCGGTCGACTTCATACTCGCCGCCGAGCCGCGCGCCGCCGACCGGCACCACCACGACTTGCTCGCCGCCAACTGCGTGGCGCAGTCGAAGGCGCTCGCCTTCGGCAAGACCGAGGCGCAGGTTCGTGACGAAATGGCCCGGAAAGGTGCAGAGCCGTTGGAGGTCGACCGCCTTGCGCCGCATAGAACTTTTCCCGGCGACCGCTCCTCGACGACCGTCCTGCATCGCCGGCTTGACCCCTATGCTCTCGGACGCCTCATCGCGCTCTACGAGCACAAGACCTTTGTTGAGGGTGTGATCTGGGGGATCGACAGCTTTGACCAGTGGGGCGTCGAGCTTGGAAAGAGCCTCGCCGACGAACTGATTCCGATCATCGAGAGTGGTGCACCTGACGGTCAGGACGGATCGACGGCAGGTCTCGTCCGCCGCCTTCGGGATTTCGCCTGATGGCATAGGATCACCGGCCGTCGCCAGCCTAGGGATAAGGCGGCTCGGTCAGGACCAGCAACGTCGACCGAGGGTAAGCGGTGCCTCTCTGCGACATTGGCATCGGTCGCTCTGACCTGTGATCTTGCCGTGTCATAGAGAGTGATCCCAAAGCTCACAATGAGGGCCTTAGCAAGCTAAGCAGGGTCCGGCGATCGCAGCACATGCGCGTCGAGTGAAGGTGACGCGAACCTCAGTGATGCGGATTTGACCCCGCCGGAGGAAGCGCCGCGGGTGGTTGTCGTATTCGGGATAATCATCGCAGCAGTGGTTCGTTATTCGGCGGCCTGAGTGGCAGCCATGGCCCTGACGTCTTCGGCGCAGAGCGGCTGTCCGCCGATGCCCCATTCGCCCGAGGCGACTTCGAGTACGCGCAACCACGTGACGCCACGCATTGCTTCGCCCTCGATCGAGACCATCGTGTCAGTGACCTTGCGGATCATTTCCGCCTTTTGTTCGTCGTCGAAAACGCCTTCAATGAGCTGGATATCAACTAATGGCATGGGATGTCCTTTCCGAGTTGCCAGCGCCCGGCCGATCCGGTTGCGCTAAGGCCATTTAGTCGGTGTTGGTGTCCGCTTGCTTGAGGGATGCTAGGGTAATTCATGAGGATTTCTTGATGAACGACTAGGCGGACGTGACGGTGGAACATTTCTTGCGCGCGTTTCCGTTCCAGTCCGAAGCGACACGAGAGATGTTCGCGACGGCCCTGCGCCCCTATGGGTTCTAGTGCGTGCTTAGCCCTAGTCGGCAACGCAGTGCCTGTGCGCTCTTTCGCCTGGTCAGGCGCCAATTCGCTATGTTTTTTGGCTCTCGCTTAGGGGCATGATGTGTTAGGGCTATCTCGTCGAGTGATTTGACTGACACCGGTCGGCTTCATGAGACCCCAAACAGAGCCTTGGAAATGCGCGCTAGCGCCTGCGCTCACTTCGCGTCTTCGACCTTGGGGAAACCGGCGCGCATGTAGGCCACGACCTTCCAGATCTCGTCTCGCGAGAGTTTGTCTTTGAAGCCCGGCATATCGGTGCCGAATTGCTCGCCGCCATCTGAGATCGTCCAAAGAAGATACGGATCGACGGAAATCGGCCGTTCGATCAGGAAGGACAACAGCGCCGGTGAAGGCGTCAGCGACTTGCCGGCCTCGCCGTCTCCATCGCCGGTCTTGCCGTGGCACGAGGCGCAGTTTGCCGCATAAATTTTGCCGCCGGTCGCAATCGCATCTTTGTCGACGTTGATATTGGAGCGCGCCGCTTCATAAGCGGCCGGAATTCCGCCATGCATGAATGTCCAGTGGCGTTCGCGGCGCGCCCTCATGTCGGGATCGCGCGAGTGTCGCCACATCCTGTGGCGCATCCAGCCGGGCATCCAGTAGTCGTTGCCCGACCAGTCGGGTGGACCGCGCTGTGCTTGCGTTTCATCGATCGAAAAAACCGTTCCCCCGACCGTGATCGCGAGGCCAACCGCGCCAGCGGTCAGAATTTTACGCCATGAATTCGTTGATGTGCGCATGGGATCACTCCATTTTAAATGCACCACTCATCCTGCGCTACAGTGGAGCTTTCTCCTAAAGGAAGGTCAAGAATGAAAAAAACAGGCGACCAGCTGGCGCCGCGCTACTTGCCGTCGATTTCCGGCGTCGCTTTCGGTCCGCCGTTCATCTCCGTTATGAGAGCCTTCATTTCCGCGATTTCGAGCCTCTGGGCCTCTATTATTTTATCGGCCAGTTTGCGGACGCGCGGATCTGAGATTTCCGCGCGCTCGCTTGTCAGGATCGCGATCGAATGATGCGGGATCATGGCTCGCATCCAGGACTCATCCTGGACGGTCACCTGGCTGCGCACGAGATAGAGCGAGAGCATGAAAACGATCGCTGCACTTGCGTAAATCGCGGCGTTCACGGGTTGGTCGCGATACATGGTGAGCATGAACGACAACATGATCACGGCCATGGTCGCCCCCATGATTAGCGCCATGTAGAACCGGGTTTCGCTCCAGAACACATGATCCGATGCGTAAGTATTCAGGTACATCAGGCCGAGCATGACGACGGTCGACGTCGCGATCATCGCGGCGAAGCGCCAATAGGACATTGTGGCCTCCAGTCGTTGGTATTGATCACCAACGATAGAAGGATACGGGATGTTCCAGGCTGCGTTATGCAGGCGTCTCTTGCCCGGCGCGTCCGTGCGCCGAATCAAGAATTAGTTTTCCGATTTGGGCCACAGGGGTTGCGATCGCCCCAAGTGGGCCTGTCTCCTGATCGACGTATCCGAGATCTGTTGACCTTCCAGCTACTGGAATCTCCATATACACAGTCATGAACAGCCGGGAGGTCCAAATATGCCACAACCAGTAACGCAGAACCTGCCGGATGACCGGGGCGTGCACCGCGATCCGGTTTGCGCCATGACCATCGATCCGGCGACGGCCGAGCACACCTGGTCGCGCGCAGGTCATGACTACGCGTTCTGCTCAAGACATTGCCTGACCAAGTTCCAAGCTGAACCAACTGCCTTCATCGAAGCAAATGATCCGGTGTGCGGGATGAAGGTCAGCCGGACCGCGGCGGAGCATGTCGAGAGGCTGGCGGGCGAACGCTACTACTTCTGCTCAAAGCGCTGCCACGATAAATTCATGGCCGGGCCGGAGGCATATCTCGGCGAGCATCAGGCGTCCGAGCCCATGCCCGAAGGGACAACGTACACCTGTCCGATGCATCCTGAGATCGTCCAGGAGGGTCCCGGCGATTGTCCGAAATGCGGCATGGCGCTCGAGCCCATGGGGGTGCCATCGGGCGATGAGGGCCCGAATCCTGAATTGATCGATTTCCAGCGCCGCTTTCAAGTCGGCGCCATTTTGACTGTACCGATCCTGATTGTCGCAATGGGGCCGATGTTGGGTCTGCCAATCAAGATCTGGTTGGGTGGCGCCGCATCCTGGGTCGAACTGATCCTGGCAACTCCCGTAGTGGTCTGGTGCGCAGCACCGTTCTTCAAGCGGGCCTGGGCTTCAATCACCAACCGCAGTCCGAACATGTGGACGCTGATCGCTCTCGGTGTCGGGGCGGCCTACGGTTTCAGTGTCATTGCAACGGTTGCGCCTGGCGTTTTCCCCGATGCCTTCCGCAATGCTAACGGAAACGTGGGTGTCTACGAGGCAGCCGCCGTTATTGTCGTGCTTGTCCTGCTTGGCCAACTGCTCGAATTGCGTGCGCGCGAGCGAACCGGCGGGGCGATCAGGGCGTTGATGGATCTCGCGCCCGATACGGCGCGTCGGGTTTACGATGATGGCCGCGAAGAAGACGTTGCCCTTGATCAAGTCGCGGTCGGAATGCATTTGCGGGTCCGCCCCGGTGAAAAGATCCCCGTCGATGGCACTGTCGTTGAGGGCCGCTCTGCGATCGATGAATCGATGCTAACCGGTGAACCTGTGCCGATCGAGAAAATGCCGGGCGACGAGGTGACAGGAGCGACGCTCAATGGCTCAGGCACTTTGATCATCGAGGCGACGCGGGTTGGTGGCGACACCACGCTCGCCAAGATCGTCGATATGGTGGCAAACGCGCAGCGCTCGCGGGCCCCGATCCAGAAACTCGTGGACGTGGTCGCATCCTGGTTTGTCCCCATCGTCGTTGCTGTCGCCATCGTCGCGTTCATTGCATGGTCGATCCTAGGTCCGCCACCCGCAATGGCTTTTGCGCTCGTCGCGGCGGTGTCTGTCTTGATTATCGCATGCCCCTGCGCACTCGGCCTGGCCACTCCAATGTCGATTATGGTGGCAACCGGACGCGGCGCACAGGCGGGGGTGTTGATCAAGAACGCTGAAGCCCTTGAACGCTTTGCCGCCGTCGATACCTTGATCGTCGACAAGACGGGCACGCTCACGGAAGGGCGTCCGAGCTTGTCCGCAGTTGTCGCCGAGACCGGATTTGACGAGGCCGAGCTTCTGCGTCTTGCAGCATCGCTGGAGCGTGGTTCGGAACATCCCCTTGCCGAAGCAATTGTTCGTGGCGCCGAAGCCCGCGGTCTTGAGATGACTGGTGTCGACAACTTCGACGCTATCGCTGGTCAAGGTGTGAAAGGAACCGTGGGCGAAAATCACGTCGCACTCGGCAACACGAAATTCCTCGACGCACTCGGGATCGATGCAGGGCCTATGGCGCAAGCCGCCAATCGGCGCCGGGACCGGGGCGAAACGGTGATGTTCGTCGTCGTAGATGGCGTGTTGGCCGGGCACCTTTCGGTCGCAGATCAGATAAAATCGACGACGAAGGATGCGATCCGCGCTCTTCACGACGAAGGTCTGACGATTATCATGGCAACCGGTGACAATCAGCGCACCGCCCAAGCTGTCGCCAGCCAGCTCGGGATCGACGAGGTCCGCGCTGATGTGTCTCCAGAAGACAAGGCAGCGCTCATTCATGGTCTTCAGCAGGACGGACGCAAGGTCGCGATGGCCGGAGATGGCGTGAACGACGCGCCTGCGCTGGCTCAATCTGATGTTGGCATTGCAATGGGCACGGGCGCGGACGTGGCGATTGAAAGTGCAGGTCTGACATTGGTCAGGGGCGACCTGGGCGCTATCGTGCGCGCGCGCCGGCTCGCACAGGCGACAATGCGAAATATTCGCCAGAACCTGTTCTTCGCGTTTGCCTACAACGCAGCCGGCGTCCCCATTGCGGCGGGCATTCTTTATCCGGTTTTCGGGTTGCTGCTATCGCCGATGCTGGCCGCCGCCGCCATGAGCCTGTCGTCGGTTTCAGTGATCGCCAACGCGCTCAGGCTGCGCGGGCAACGTTTGTGATCGAAAGGTTCGAGTGATGAACATCGGCGACGCTTCAAAGCGGTCGGGACTGACGTCCAAAACCATCCGCTATTATGAGGACATCGGACTGGTTGTGCCAGCTCGGCGCGAGAACGGATACCGGCACTACTGCGATGCTGACGTCCACCGGCTGGCATTTATTCACCGTGCCCGAAGCCTCGGCTTCGACATCGACTGTTGTCGAAAGCTCCTGTCTCTTTATTCGGACCGATCGCGGGCAAGTGCCGATGTCAAGTTGCTCGCGGCGGGGCACCTGGCGGACATTGAGGGAAAGATGCGGGAACTGGAGACTATGGCCGACACCCTGCGCGATCTCATTCGACGTTGCCGAGGCGACAACCGCCCCGACTGTCCGATCATCGACGACCTGTCGCGATCCGCAAAAACCTGACGATACGTGGCTGGAGGCGAGAATAACCTTTTAAGGTAGGCTGCGATATATCCGAAGCATTAGGTGAGGGCCGTAGCCGCCTCACCTTTCCCATACGAACAGACGGCACCTGCCACGCCGCGACGTCGGCCCTTTCTTAGTCCTGTTTGACCAGCAGAGCGACCGGAAGCCTGGGCCAGAGATCTCGACAGTAAAGGTTATCTGAGGGCTCCAAGGACCCGCCGGCGATAACGTTGCGCCATCTCACCGCCGCATGGGCCTTTGGCAGTCGCACGGATGTATCCGGCGAAAGTGGAACGGGCGCGCGTTCGGACGGCTCGATGCCTTCTCTGCCCAGGGGCAAGCGTCTAACAGCTATGACCGCCACATCTTCTGCGTTCGCGCGCGCGAAGGCGACAACGCGTTCACCGTCTTTGCCACCGGTTCGCAGCGGTATATATTCCCCGTGCAAAAAAAGATCCGGCTTTTCTGCCCGGACAGTGAGGGCTGCCGCCAGTACGGAGAATTTCACTGTGGCGTCGCGCCAACTTCTCGTTGGCTGCGCTGGATCAAGCGTCATGCACAGACGTTGCGTTTCAGCCAGTTTTTGCCAATCCGGTGGCCGGCGATTATCCGGATCTACAAGACTGAGGTCCCATAGTTCGGTTCCCTGGTAGATATCCGGTATGCCCGGTACGGTCAGTTTGAGTAGCGTCTGCGCAAGAGAATTCCAGACGCCGGCACGAAACAGGGGCGTGCAGAAAGCCTCGAAGTCGTCCAGAAACGTCCCGGAGCGCCGGAGGTCGAGCACGTCGCGCACGAAGCCGCCCAACGCCTCTTCATAGGGCTCATTCGCGCGCAGCCAACTCGTATGCAGTTTTGCTTCACGAACCGCCTTGAGCATGAACGCGCTCATTCGCTCCGTGAACTCCGACCAATCGGCCTCGCCTATATCTTCGCGGGGTTCTGCTGGCCAGCTCCCTGCGAGCGCTTGGTAAAACAACCATTCCGTATTCGCATCCGGCGCCGTGGCGTTTCCCGAACCACGCTTGAGCGCAGTATTTGTGTCGGACCAACGTTGCACCGCTTTCGCCCAGTCCTCAGGCATTTCGCTGATCGCATGGATACGGGCGCGTGCATCTTCGCCGCGTTTGGTGTCGTGGGTCGCCGTGGCGTTGAGGCCGCTTCGCGATTGGTTTGGTCTGCCCCCGACAGACTCGTGAAACGCTGCGACACCGCATCCAAACAAGTCCGGTGCGCCACCGACCTCGTTGAGCGAGATGAGCCGGTTGAAACGGTAGAACGCCGTATCTTCAACCGCCTTGGCCATCACGGGGCCCGTCATCTGCTGGAACCGGGTGACGAAGTCCAACGCGCCCCGCCGCTTATCAGCATCCCCGGGTTCCACCTGCATGACGTGCTGCATGAAATCGAACACGGCGCGGTCATCAACGTCACTGATGGCGCGGGCGCCGTTGAAAGTCTGCTCAAGGAGGCGACTGTCGCCCTCACTGGGGCCATTACTGTCGATGTACGTACGGTAGACCGGCATCGCCACCGCCAGGTCCTTCACCGCCCGGGCCAATGTCGTTGGACCAAAATCGCGTGCAAGCAGGTCTTTTCTCGCGATATCCGCAAGTGCGGCCGTTACACGGCAATGCTCACTCGCGAGGTTCCAGGAAACGATTTCCTGCTTCGCCGACTGCACCATCGCGTCAAATCCATCCTGAAGCCCTGTAAACCGACCGTAGGCTGCCGAGAGCGGTTCGGCGCCCGCGGGATCGACCAGCGCGCTGGAAACGTCGGCGATAAACTCATACCCCGTTGTGCCCGCCACGGCCCAGGATCCGGGCAGCCTTTCACCGGTCTCCAGGATTTTCTCGACGAATAGGGGAACCGGGCTGCCTCGCGCCTGGCTGATCGCGTCGGCCAGGCACTCAAGATAACCGGCAGGATCGGCCAGGCCGTCGATATGATCGAGGCGTATCGCGTCTATGTGGCCGGCTGCGACGAGCGCAAGGAGTTTTTCGTGCACGTCGGCGAAGGTCTCCCGCGCTCGACGGTCAGCCCGATCAGGTCGGATATCTCAAAGAAGCGGCGATACGTCAGCATGTCACGGGCGGCACGCCAGTGAGCGAGGCGCCAGATCTGCGCTTCGTGAATGGCGTGCAGCTCATCGCGTTGTGAGTTGATCCGCTTGATCGCGCCCTCTAACGCCGCGCGCGATGCGTCATCGGAGTGCAGCGCCGCGAATGCCTGGCCGAGTTCTCGGGTCTGGTCGGGATGGGCGGCCGCGTAGCGGTGGGCGAGTTCGGTGCACGCGTCGTGCTCAGCCTGAGCGAGAACCATAGCGTACGTCTGCGGCGCAAGAGGCAGATGTAAATCGCCATAGCAGAATTCCAACTCATCCAGATCAGAACCAACCGACAGTGCAAAGCCGCCATCCCCCAGAACACTGCCATAGGACGCGCCGAGCATGCCGAGTAGCAAGTCGGACGACGACCAGTCGATGTCGAAGTGGCGGGCATAACGGCTTCGCGGCCCCCATCGCAGGACATCTCGAAACCACGGATTAGCCGGATGCGCTGCAACATGATTGGGGACAAAGTCGACGACGAGGCCGAGCCCTCTTTCGTGCAACGCCTCGCTCAGCCCGATAAATTCGTGCTCACTGCCAAGTGCCGGGTCCAACTGGTTCGGGTCCGTCACGTCGTAACCGTGGCTCGAACCCGGAACCGCTGTGAATATCGGAGAGAGGTACAGATGGCTGATGCCAAGTTCTGCGAAGTACGGCACCAGGCCGGTGGCGCGTTTGAAATCCATCTCTCCGCGCATCTGCAACCTGTAGAGGGCGCTGAGCTTCTGGCCCGGAAGCGGGGACGACATCTGCGCGGTGTTCGTTTGGCCGGTCATCGTTGCGGTGGCCTTTCGTTACGGACGGCGCCGAAAAGCGGGGCCCACAGGCTTGCCTTGACAACGTCGTCGACATTCAACGGCATTTTTCGGCGCCAATTCGGATGTTCGTCGATCGTACCGGGCATGTTGGCTTGATCCCGAACTGAAAGCAGATCCTCGAGTTGAATGGCAAGCAGGCGACAGGGCGTGCGGGCAAGGAAAATGTGAACGGCAACCGCCAGGGCATTGCTGTCGATTTCGCCGCTGTCATGAATGTGAGCCGGTGCCAGCCCCTCCGCCTCAAGTGCGGCGAGCAACAGGTCGCGGTCCTGCTGCCTCACGGCCTCGAGTTCGGACCGTTCGCCTTCGTCCAATTCGCCGATCGCCGCGCCCGCCGCCAAGTCCGTTCCCCCCCACCAGCCATGTAGCGTTGCAAGGTCGTGGGTGGCAGCACAGGCAAGGGCCGCGTTCGGCCAGTCAGCCGGCGGCTTGAACCCGCCCTCCTCGGTTCGCTCAAACGGAAGTACGCGATAGCTCTG